>NZ_JBSRZW010000003.1:17500-159244 GCF_054058015.1 Thermostichus sp. MS-CIW-30 | reverse complement strand
TTGGCGGCTTGCGACTGGGACGCCTTGAGCTTACAGGAGACGGTCAGGACTTGGCTCATAAGTTCATTGTACTTCATCAAAGCGCATTCCTCCCGACACTGACCCTACGGGTACAGTGCGGGGCTCCTGCGATTTCTAGCTGAATGGCGATGATGACCGGACAGCGATAGGCGATAGTTGGTGCAGGGCTTGAAAGGAGGGAGCACGTGCTGGGTGGAGTTTTGGCGATTGCGGCTGCGATTGGCTTGGTGGTCTTGCTGTTGGAAGCAATTCGCTACCGCCGCTGGGGATCCGTTCGCCGCTGGCAACCGGCAGTGGGGCTGGGCTTGGTGGCCTTGGCGGCGCTGGGGTGCTGGCTGGGTCAGTTGCCGGATCTGATCCCCCTGGCTTTGTTGTTGGGGGGCCTGGTGGGGGTGGGTTTACTGGGGTTGAGTGGCTGCGGTCGGGCCGGGCAAGGGCTGGTGGTGCTGTTGCTCAGTTTGGCGGCCTGGCAAAGTCTGGCTATCGGCTCCCCCGGTCGCATCAGCGTTGCGGAGCAACATGGAATGCTCTTTCTGTGGGGCTGCGGCCTGGGGATGGGCTTGGTGGGGATCCCTTTGCTGGGGGTCTTGGCCGAAACAGAAGCTCTGTCCTTGCTGATGGCGCTGGGCCAGGGGTGGAGCGGCATTGCCGCCATAACCTGGGGATCTCGCCTGCTGGAGATGGGATCCCAGCCGGATCTCCCTTGGCAGGTGCTGTTGCCGGTGGGGCTGGCCGCCCTCAGCTTGGTGGCAGGCACTGTGCCGCTCTTGACCGCCTCAGAAGACTCCCCCGGGCTGCTGTCGGCAGTGGGGCATGGGGTGGGGTGGCTGGTGGCGCTGGCGCTGGCCTTGGCCTTGACCCGCAACGGCCTATACCAGGATCCCTTCTGGGCCTTGCTCTACGGGGTGGGGGTGCTGCTCTCGTGGGCCTTGCTTGCCTTGGAAAACCAGATGGGACAGGGGATCCCCGCGCTGGCAGGGGAACCTGCTCATGTCAGCGGGCCGGAGGCTTTAGCCGGTCGCGTCAGCGTTGCCGAGCAACAAGGACGGCTGCTCTGGCGGGCCTGTGTGGGCCTAACGCTGGTGGGGGGAGGAGCGCTGCTGGCGCTGCGATTGGGGGGATCCTACGGGGCGGCCCTCTTGGGGCTGGGATGTCTGGCTTTTCCCAGCCGTTGGGGGGCCATGGCCGCTTTGTTTTTGTCGGCCCGCCCTCTGCTGCAAAACCTGTTGCACCAGTTCAACCTGCAGGTTGCCGGGATCGACCTCACCCAACCCTATGTGTCGGCGGCGCTGTACCTGGGCATGGCGGGCATGGCGCTGGCGGCGCTCATTCACTGGCTATACGGGCCAGACAAACCCCTGCAGACGGGGATCGCTCTGACGCTGGCCAGCCTGGCTCTGCCGGTGGGGGTGGGCTACTTCATTCACGCTCAGCCGCAAGCGGCCTTCCTGTTGGGAGCCTTGACCACCGCCTTGATCCTGGCGGCGCTGCAGCCCATCCTCCTGCAGCAGGAGGGAAGAGGGGCGGAATCTCTGGGGATCCGAGGTTTGGGCCTGGCTGTGCTTGCCATTCTGGGATCCAACCTCAGCCGCGATTGGACGGTAACCGGCTTCCATGCCACCCGCTGGGAACGGGCGCTGGTGCTGGCCGGGGTGGTCGGGATCCTGGCGTTGATTCTCCTGCTCTGGCAAGGCTGGAGCCTATGGCACTCTGGGAGAATGCGCGCCCCCGCCCGCTGATGAAACCTGTTCCCCTGGGCACCCTCGGCACCTGGCAGGGGATCCTCGGCCCGGAACAAACCGCTGCAGCCCTGGGCAACCCCGGTGTGAAGGTGATCGGATCCCCGGCTTTGTTGACGTTGATCGAGCGGTGCAGCCACACCACCTTGCAGCCCTTCTACGAGCCGGAGGAAGCGGCGGTCGGGATCCGCTTTGCCTTGGAACATCGGTCGGCAGCGGTGGCGGGGGATCCCTTGCAGATGCGGGTCGAAGTCGTGGCAGTGGAGGGAAGACGCATTCGGTTTCACGTGGAGATCACCCAGCAGGAGCGGCTGGTGATGCAGGGATCCTACACCTGCCTGGTGGTCGATTTGCCCCGTTTTCTGGCCCGCTATGGATTGACCGCGGAGGATCCCAGTCGGTGCTCAAGCTGTTCGCGTTAGCGGGACGGAGTCCTTTGGGATTGCTGCTGGCCGTCTTTGTGGGAACTCTCTTGTTCTGGCCTCAACAGCTCATTCTGCGCTACCGCAAACCCTGGCAGGGACCCCTCGCCTGGATCTGGAAATGGCACGGGTGGGGGGGGTGGACTGTGCGGGGCAGCCGCCGTGGTTGGGAATGGCGTTGGGGATCCCTGCGCCTTCGCGGCCGTTGGCCGGCGCAGCGGGGAGAACGTTGCTCCCCCAGAGATTGGCCCTACCTGTGGAAGCTGGGCAAGCAGCTCCACATCCAATCTTGGCAAGGAGGGGTGGAAATTGGCTTTGCCGATCCGGCTTTGACGGGGCAATGCTTGGGACTAATCGCCGCTCTACCCCCTCAGTTGGCTCAACACCTGCGCTTGACCTTCACCCGCATCGGCTGGTGCGGACAGGGATCCCTGGTGGTTCGGTTTCGCGGCTGGCAGGTGCTGGGGCCGGCCTTGAAACTGGGGTGGCTCGCCCTATCGCGCCATCGGAAGGGATCCCCAGCAAAAATAGCCCATGGGACAGCTGGCGTCAGGAGCAAAGCGCTGGGGGGGGAACTGCAGCGCTGACGCGGTCAGGCCGGCTGCAGCGCCGGGCAGCAATTCAACAGAGGCATGACCTACCCGCCTCCCCCTTCGCCCTGGCCGTTGGTAGGGGTGGGGGCAGGTGCTGCAGGGATAATCGGCGGCACAATGTACTGGCGCAGGCAGCGTCGCTGCAGACAACTGCAAAACCAGATCCAAGCTTTGCAAGCTCCTGTTGTGGCGGCTCCTCGCGCTCTTCTGGCTCTTTCGGCTCCTCCTCCCGCCCTTCATCGGGGGGCAGCTCTTCTCGCCACTCTTCGGGCGGCTCCTCCCGTCGTTGCTAGACGAACTCAGCTAGAAATCGCAGGAGCCCCGCACTGTACCCGTAGGGTCAGTGCCGGGAGGAATGCGGAAGTTATGATAGAACTATGACCCAAGTCCTGACCGTCTCCTGCAAGCTCAAGGTGTCCCAGTCGCAAGCCGCCAAATTGGACGCGACTTTGGAGGCTTTTGGCCAAGCCTTGAACTGGGTCAACCAGAACACGCCGGAGAAAGTCGTCAACGCCGTTAAGCTTCAGTCTCTGTGCTACCGCGAAATCCGCGCCCGGTTCGACTTGTCCAGTAACTTGGCTCAGCAGGTCTGCAGACGGCTGGCCGGCGCCCGTAAAGTTGCCCAACAGAAAAACCGCCCCGTCAAAGCGTTCAAAGGGGGCTTCGCTACCTACGACGCTCGTATCTTTTCGTTCCGCGAGAAAGACTGGACGGTGTCGCTGACCACGGTGGAGGGTCGGGAGCGCTTTGAGCTGGCGGTTGGCCGCTACCAGAGAGAACGGCTGGCGGGCTCCAATCCCAAATCTGCCACTCTGGTCAAGCGTAAAGACGGCTCCTACTCTATTCAGATCTGTGTGGAAACGGAACCGTGCCCACCGCAACGCACGGGTAGAGTGCTGGGGGTGGACTTGGGAAGGACAGATATTGCCCATACGTCAGAGGGTGATAACTGGAATGGACAGCAGTTGAACCGAATCCGAGACCACTACTCCCGGTTGAGGGCGGTACTCCAACGCAAAGCCAGTAAGGGCACCCGCAGTTCGCGGCGCAGATGCAGAGAACTGTTGCAACGGCTGTCTGGCAAGGAGAGACGCTTTCAGTCGCGTCAGCGTTGCGTAGCAAAAACGTGGGTCAATCATCGCATCTCCAAAGCTATTGTCTCTAGGGCAAAAGCTACCAACAGCGCTATTGCTCTGGAAGACCTGACAGGGATCCGGGAAAGGGTCAATCAACAGCCACGCAGCAAAACCGAAAGGCGCAGGGCCAACAGTTGGGCGTTCTACCAACTACGTCAATTTCTGGAATACAAGGCGAGGGTTGCAGGGGTTTCTCTGATTCTTGTGCCGCCTGCTTACACGTCGCAGACCTGCCACCGGTGCTTGCACATTCATCCCGACCCTGCGCAATCCTATCGCAGTGGGAAGCAGTTTAAGTGTGGACACTGTGGATGGGAAGGGGATGCGGATTTGAATGGTGCGAATGTGATTGCGCTCTTGGGGGCTGCCGTAAACCAGCCTAGAGGTTCGGGCCTGTTTTGTTCTCTGGTAGGGCAGAGCAGGCTCAGGGCTACTGAAAGCCCGCTCCGTACCGCTTTAGCGGTCGGAGTCGGGTAGTTTACAGGACAATCCCTTTCACGACAACAGAAGAGATCCCGGAGCTGTTCTGCTTAAGACCTAGGGAGTCGGTGTGGCAGAGGGGATGCGCAGCTCCACAGCCGTATCCAGGCGAGAGCGTGGGGGTGGGGCTTCTCCCTGAGCCAGTTCTAGGTACTGGGCCAGCGGGTGATGCTCCTTCCAGCGGGATCCCACCTCAGCAGCCATCTGGGTGACTTGGATTTGATAAAGCTGGGCCAGCTCGGCAGCATTGAGGTTGCCCCGCTCCACCTGATCGCGACTGGCCTCGGCCAAGACATCCGCCACCAGGTTGCCTTGCTCATCAAACCGCCACAGTTCCAGGCGGCTGCGGGAACGCAGGCTCAACTCCGTTGGCGAAGCCGGTCGGGTGAGGACATCGACGCGGGCAATGACGATGGCTTCCAGGCCCAGGTAATCGAAAAATTGGCCTACTGCTTCGGGCTTGCGGCGATCCCACTCAAACAGTTCGTAGATGGGCCAGCCCACCTTCTGCAAAATGGGCTGAATGCGACGGTTGTCCAGAGGCACCACCTTCTCGCCGTTGGGGATCAAGCCCAGACGCACCGCCTCTATGGCCAGGCGCTGGCCCAACAGTTGGGTATGCTCCAACCCTCCCACCCCCAAAATGCCAAGGCGACGGCGGGGTTGAGGCCGAATCGGCACCTGCAAAACCACATCCACAGGGGTGGTCAGGCCCGCTTGCAGGAGGATCTCCTGCTCTGCCTTTTCATAGTCGGGGTGCCACACCGTCAACAGCCAACGCCCGGCTGGGGCTTGGTCTAGCTCAAAAGCGCCCCGCTCATCGGTTTGAATCGGCTGATTGGGGTTCTCCATGCCCTCCAACTGCACCTGTGCCCCCGCCACAGGTTGCCCCACGCTGTTGCTCACCTGCCCCACCAGCCGCGCCGTTCCCTGGGGCTGCCCTCTGTTTTGGGAGGGAAACAACGGCGTCAACCGCGGAATGGGGGTGGCCGGAGCCTGAGCCAGCGCTCCTGAAGCCAGTGCCAGCCAGCCGCAGAGGGCCAGACTGCCTGTTCGCGAGAGCGTTGCGTAGCGATAGCTAATCCTGTGCCGGAGAGGATGAAAGAAGAAAAAAGGCATGGCGAAGGTTGCACCCGGTAGTAGCAGTCGGTTCTATTCTGCTCCGCACCCCTGACGCGAACAGGGCAAGATCCTGCTGCAGGGATCCTCACCCAGAAAAGGGGTTGTTGGTTTGCCATTGTTGGACAAACACCGGCACCATGTTGCGCACCTGCAGCCGAAATAGGCCCGCTGCCGCATCTTCAAACATCGGATCCCCGCCCACATCATCCCGCCCATAGGCTTCGTAGTAGCGAGCCCGATCCCCAGGCCGATCCCTCTGCAAGTCCACCACCACCACCACCCCGCGGCTGCGCAACTGGTTGGGGGTGAAATTGGGAATTTCCACCGGCACCGTCGGGGCCACAAAGCGTAAGGCTGTATTCAGCAGAGAGTTGCCCTGGCGGTTGTAGTCCCGCGAGATCTGCATCTGGGTCAAAAGGATGTAGCGCAATCCCAGGGCATCCCCGATCACCTTCAGCTTGGCCAAATCGGAGGTGTAGCGCTCATCCCGATCCAACAAAGTCAGGCCCTGGGTGAGGGGCAGAAGCGGCTCAAACCAGGGATCCGGCCCCAGAGGCCCCTTCAAGAGCAGTACCGGTCGCTGGGGCTGCAACTCCTTCAGGGCCATGCTGAGGTGGCGGGCCAGCTCATCCGAGTAAACGGGTTCATCCGGCAAAAGGCCAATGCCCTCCGGCTGGCGGGTCGGTTCCCCTGGCGGCAGGCGAATATCCTGAGTGGAGACAAAGCCGGCCCGGACTTCCACCTGGGTGCTGGTCAGGGGAAAACCCGGCACCTCCACATCTACCAAATACAGGCCAGCCGGCAGTTCCGGCAGCACATAAGTGCCGTCGGCAGCAATGCGAACAGTTTGCTGGGGTTGGGTTGGCGTGGCGGCCAAGTGCAAAACCCCGGTCTGAACGGGTTGGCCGGCAATATCCAGCACCCGCCCGGTCACCACACCGCGGTTGCCTGGAGAGGGGACTCCCCCGTTCAGGACCTCTGTCCCGCCGTCGCCAACTTGAGCCTGAATATCCTGCAAACGGCGCAAGGCCGGGATCCCTGCTGCCACCACCCACAGATCCCGCTCCCCCAGCATCACCAGACCCGTCGGCTGTCCCTGCAGCCGCAGCGAGGCCACCAATCGCCCCGTCTGTAAATCCACCAGCTGCAGGCGGTCGCTATCGCGGGAGGTCACGTAAGCCCAACGTCCATCCGGGGAAAGGGCCAGCCGCGTCGGTCGCCAATCCAGGCCAACCCGCTGCAGGGCCTCGCCGCTGCGGCTCAGATCCAGCACTGTTAGATCTTGGCTGCCGGAGTTGAGCACCACCAAGCGTTGCCGTTCGGCATCCAAAGCCATCGCTTCCGGAGTATTGCCGCCGCGCCAACGGGCCAACAACTCCCCATTGTCTGGGTTGACCACCAGCAAACTGAGGGGATCCTCCCCGGCTAGGCCCACAAACAGGGATCCCCGCTGCGCATCATAGGCCAGCGCCAAGGGGGGGCCGGGCATCGGCAAATTGCGGGCTTGCGGCTGCTCTGAGGGGGCGCTTTGGCGTTTGTGCTCCGCACCGCTGCTGCGAAGGGGAGCAGCCATCACCGCCAAACTCTGGGCAGAGGGCAGGGAGGCAAAAACCCGCCCTGTGGCCGCATCCACGGCAATATCCAAAACTCCCGCCGGCAACCCATAAGCCTGAATCAGCTCCCCCGTCAGCAGATCGAGGGCCACCAGCCCAGGGGCATTGGGGCCAGAGGCGTAGACCACCTGCCGTGCCTCATCCACCCGCACCACACTGGGAGCAAACCCCACCGCCACCTGCCACAGGGGATCCCCGCTGGCCCCATCCAGCAGGGTCACGGCCTGCTCCTCCAACAGCCCAACCGCAACCCAGCCCCGATCCGGTACCCCATCGATGCGATCGGCAGAGCTGCGCAACGGCAAAAGCCAATCCCCCTCTGTCCTCAGGCCGTTCCCGTCCGTCGAAAAGTTCTCCACCGCAGAGGAAGAGCCTGCCTCCGGCAAAGGGATCCCTTGCCCCAGCACGGGGGATCCCAGCCCCAGCACGCTGCTCAGCACAACCAGCCATTGCCACCGCATGACCTTCCTCACTCCACAGCCGCGCCTGCTTTGACTCAGGAGATCCTTGCCCAACCAGCATAGCCAACCCGACCGTCCCCTCGGTGCCGGAAAGCCCAAACCCATTTTTTGACAGGCTGCCCAGACGAACATAGAATGGATATTCGCTGGTTTTGTCAGGATCAACCATGAAGGTACGGCCTTCCGTCCGTCGGATCTGCGAAAAATGCCGGGTCATCCGCCGCCACGGTCGGGTGATGGTCATTTGTTCTTCCAACCCCAAGCACAAGCAGCGGCAGGGCTAGAGGGTCGATGGTGGGTGGGTTCAGCCTGCAACGGGAGACAGAGGCAAAGGCTTCCGACACAACCGAGCAAAACGTTGGCTAGACCTCTCGGTGAGCATGGATCCCAAGACCAGCATCTCCACGGCCACATCCCCCTGAATAAAAATCCCATCTCAGGCAGGCAACTTGGTTTGATTTGATTTCGATAAGGTACCCCTGACTATGGCACGGATTGCGGGAGTTGACATCCCCCGAGAAAAGCGAGTGGAGATTGCCCTCACCTACATTTACGGCATTGGGCTAACCCGCTCCCGCCAGATTTTGGCGAAGACCGGTATCAATCCGGATACTCGTACCCGCGACCTCACCGACGCTGAGGTGGCCGCCCTGCGAACGGTGGTGGAGGGCGAATACCAGGTGGAAGGGGATCTGCGCCGCCAGGAGGCGATGAACATCAAGCGGCTGATCGACATTGGCACCTATCGAGGTCGTCGCCACCGCCTGGGTCTGCCCGTGCGTGGCCAGCGCACCCGCACCAACGCCCGCACCCGCAAGGGGGTCAGGAAAACGGTGGCCGGCAAGAAGAAAGCTCCTGCCAAGAAGTAGTCGCTCGGCTTTGCGCGGAAGGCAAAACTCTTCCACCATCCCGAATCCCAACCCCAAACAGTCGATTGCAAGGACACCTGGATCATGGCTCGGCAGCAACGGCGCGGACGTAAAGTCAAAAAGAACATCCCCAATGGGGTGGCCTACATTCAGTCCACCTTCAACAACACCATCGTCACCATCACGGATCCCAACGGCGATGTGGTGTCTTGGGCCTCGGCAGGTTCTACGGGCTTCAAAGGGGCCAAAAAGGGCACTCCCTTCGCCGCCCAAATGGCAGCAGAAAGTGCGGCGCGTCAAGCCATGGAGAACGGCATGCGCCAGATCGAAGTGATGGTCAGCGGGCCGGGAGCCGGTCGAGAAACCGCCATTCGCGCTCTACAGGCAACGGGCCTGGAAATTACTCTGATTCGAGATATTACCCCCATTCCCCACAACGGTTGCCGTCCTCCCAAGCGGCGGCGTGTCTGAAGGATCCCGCGTTGAGGGCTGGTCGAGCGTCTGTAGGGGGGTTTCTCCAGAGCTACGCCATGCCCCAGCGAAGGTCTGCCCAAGCGTGAGATGACCTCGAAGTTTCATCAGTTCTCCAAACGGATATCGAGCCAGACGGACGGGGCCACCATGACGATTCAAACCAGCCGAACCCTCTCCCACTCTCTGGGCAGCAGAGCGAGCGCAAGTGCTGTTGCCTACCAGACCGAGTGTGTTGAATCTCATCGGGATGATAACGGCGTTCACTACGGCAAATTTGCTTTGGGGCCGCTGGAGCGCGGCCAAGGGATCACGGTGGGCAACGCCCTGCGGCGGGTGTTGCTCTCCAATCTGGAGGGGACGGCGGTGACTGCTGTACGCATTGCCGGGGTGACCCACGAGTTTTCCACGGTGCCGGGGGTGCGGGAAGACGTGATGGAGATCCTTCTAAACATGAAGGAGCTGGTGCTGCGCTCCAGTTCCCCCGAGACTCAGGTGGGCCGCTTGGTGGCTCAGGGGCCAGGGGAAGTTACTGCTGAGAAGCTGCAATTGCCCAGCGATGTGGAGGTGATCAACCCCCGTCACCACATTGCCACCCTGGCGGAAGGGGCGATTTTGGAAATGGAGTTCATGATTGGCCGGGGACATGGCTACCGCGCCGTCGATTACTCCGACAGCAAAGCGATGGCGATTGATTTTCTGCAGATCGACTCTGTCTTCATGCCGGTGCGCAAGGTGAACTACGCTGTGGAAGCAGCTCGGGTGGGCCAATTCCTGGAAAAAGATCGGCTAGTATTGGAAATCTGGACCAACGGCAGCCTCACCCCGCAAGAGGCCCTCAGCCAAGCGGCCCGCATTTTGGTGGGCTTGTTCGCACCGCTGCAGGAGGTCAGCTTCGATGCTCCTGTGCCGCCCAAGCCAGAAGAGGACAACCAAAAAAACCAGATCCCCATCGAGGAGCTGCAGCTCTCGGTGCGGGCCTACAACTGTCTGAAGCGAGCTCAGATCAACACGGTGGCCGATCTGCTGCTCTATACCGAGGAAGATCTGCTGGAGATCAAAAACTTTGGCCAGAAGTCTGCCGAAGAGGTGGTGCAGGCTTTGAAAGCCCGCTTTGGTCTGACACTGCCCCGCACCCGCGAAAAAGGCAAGGCCTAGAGTTTAGGTTCCGTCTCAAGCATCTGCACCGCTAGCACAACCGCGTCAAAACGCAAGGATCCCCGAAGAGTGTAGGACACAAGACAGAGGTTACCATGCGCCACCGCCGTCGTACCCCCCACCTCAATAAGCCCGCCGACCAGCGCAAGGCCCTGATGCGGGCGCTGACCACGGCTCTGCTGCGGGAAGGGCGGATCACCACCACCAAAGCCCGCGCCAAAGCCATTCGGGCCACCACCGAGAAGATGATCACCCTGGCCAAAGAGGGATCCCTGGCGGCGCGGCGACAGGCGCTGGCCTACATCTACGACAAGGAGCTGGTGCGCTCCCTGTTTGAGCAGGCTCCTGAGCGCTACCGGGATCGGCCCGGTGGCTATACCCGCATCTTGCGCACCGTGCATCGGCGGGGGGATGGAGCAGAAATGGCGGTCATCGAGCTGGTGTAGCGGAAAGGGATCCATGCCGTACCGTCGCATTGCCCTGAGAATTCAGTACCTCGGCAGCAGGTTCTATGGCTGGCAGCGCCAGGCAGCCCGCCGTACCGTGCAAGGGGTGCTGGAGGAGGCGATTGCGTCGCGGGCGGGGCATCCGGTAACCCTCTATGGGGCCGGTCGCACCGATACGGGGGTTCATGCTGCAGGCCAGGTGGCCCACTTCGACACCACCTCCGGCATCCCTGCGGCGGAGTGGTCGAGGGTGCTGAACGACTGTCTGCCGGAAGATGTGGTAGTGCTGGCTTCTGCTCAAGTGCCTGACTCCTGGCACGCCCGCTTTTCGGCTCGCTGGCGCCGCTACCGCTACCTGATCCTGAACCGGGAGCGACCGGATGTGTTCTGGCGCCTCTTTAGCTGGCAAGTGCGTTGGCCTCTGCAGGTGGAGCCGATGGCGGAAGCCCTGAATTCCCTGCTGGGGGAGCACAGCTTGGAAGCCTTCCGGCGGCGGGGATCGGATCGGCCCCACTCGCGGGTACAGGTGCAGGAGGTGCTCTGCCAGCGGCTGGGGGACTTGATCAGCATCGAGGTGCAGGCCAGCGGCTTCCTCTACCGGATGATGCGGCTCTTGGTGGGATCCCTAGAGGTGGTGGGCCGGGGCCAGCTCAGCCCGGCACAGTTTGTCCACCTGTGGCAACACAACGACTGGAGCCAGATGCGCACCCGCTACAGCGCTCCTCCGCAAGGGCTGTGCCTGACGGATGTGGGCTATGCTGCGGATCCCTTCGGTCAACAGTTCGCCCACTCGCTGCCCTTTTGGGCCTTGCCCACAGAGCCTCCCTCCGCCCTCCGGTCGCCGGCTGCGTTGGCCCATTCCTGCGGTTGATCTGGGCGATCTCCAAGCTTGTCCTGATATGTTTCCTTGCCTGCCATGAACAAAACTCCCCTTCCCAACCCCGAAACTCTGGCGCCCCGCTGGTATCTGGTGGATGCTGCCAATCAGCGCCTGGGCCGCTTGGCCGCCGCTGTGGCCACCCTCTTGCGGGGTAAGCACAAACCGGACTTCACCCCTCACCTGGATACGGGGGACTACGTGGTTGTGATCAATGCTGAAAAAGTGGTAGTTACCGGCAAAAAGCGCACCCAAAAGCTCTACCGCCGCCACTCCGGCCGTCCTGGCGGCATGAAAGTGGAAACCTTTGCCCAACTGCAGGCGCGGCTGCCGGAGCGGGTGGTGGAAAAAGCGGTCAAGGGAATGTTGCCCCACACCCGTTTGGGCCGGCGGCAATTCACCAAGTTGAAAGTTTATGTCGGGCCAAACCACCCTCATGAGGCCCAGCAACCCCAGGTTTATCCCCTCAACACGATCCCAGGAGCCAAAGCATGACTCAAGCGAGCAGCCAACGAGCCGTTTATTGGGGAACCGGACGCCGCAAAACCGCCGTTGCCCGCGTGCGTTTGGTGCCCGGCACGGGCAAAATCATCATCAACGACAGGCCGGGAGACCAGTATCTGCAGTATCAAGAAGCCCTGCTGGCCAGTGTGAAGGGGCCGCTGGAGATCCTTGGTCTGGAAAACTCCTACGATATTCTGGTGCGAGCCCATGGCGGCGGCGTTCACGGCCAGGCGGATGCGATCAAGCTGGGGGTGGCGCGCGCCCTCTGTGAGGTGGATCCGGCCAATCGCGGCCCTTTGAAAGTAGAGGGTTATCTGAAACGGGATCCGCGCGCCGTGGAGCGGAAGAAATACGGCCTGCGCAAGGCCCGCAAGGCTCCCCAGTACTCGAAGCGCTAGGGATCCCTGCCGTTGTTTTTAGAGGAAGATGTTGATAGACAAGGGTATAGAAACAGGCCCAGAGGAGGAAAGGGTTATGCCCAAAAAAGGATTGCACCCGCAGTGGTATCCAGAAGCCAAAGTCATCTGCAACGGCGAAGTGGTGATGACGGTGGGATCCACCAAGCCGGAGCTCAAGGTGGATGTTTGGTCGGGCAACCATCCCTTTTTCACCGGCAGCCAGAAGATCATCGACAGCGAAGGCCGGGTGGAGAAGTTCATGCGCAAATACGGCATGAGCGGTGGCAAAAAGGCCAAGTAGAGGTTCCCCCATCTGGGTGTGGGCAATACTTGGATTCCTGGGTATCGCAAGTCTATGGCTTCTGCTCAACTGATCGACCAGCTTAAGAATGTCGAAGCCACCTTTCAGGAGCTGACGGTGCGCTTGGCCGATCCGGACGTGGCCACGGATCCGGCTGAGCTGCAGCGGATTGCCAAGGCCCGCTCCTCCTTGGAGGCCACCGTCCAGGCTTTTCACGACTGGCAAAAGCTGAATCGCGATCTGCAACAGACGGAAGAACTTTTGCGGGAATCGGCCTCCGACCCGGAGCTGGAGGCGATGGCAAGAGCGGAACTTGAGCAACTGCGGGCCCGCCAAGAACAACTGGAGGAAAAGCTCACCCTGCTGCTGCTGCCCCGGGATCCCAACGACGACAAGAACATTATGTTGGAGATTCGCGCCGGCACCGGTGGGGAGGAGGCGGCGCTGTGGGCGGCGGATCTGGCCCGCATGTACACCCGCTACGCCGAAAAGCTGGGCTGGTCGGTGCGTCTGGCGAGCCTCTCGGAAGGAGAGCTGGGGGGCTACAAAGAGGCGATCCTGGAGATTCAAGGGGATCAGGTGTACAGCAAGCTCAAGTTTGAAGCTGGCGTGCATCGGGTGCAGCGGGTGCCCGTCACCGAAGCGCAAGGCCGTGTCCACACCTCGACGGCCACGGTGGCGGTGATGCCAGAGGTGGACGAGGTGGAGGTGGTCATCGACCCGAAAGACATCGAAATCAAAACGGCACGTTCTGGGGGGGCAGGCGGCCAAAACGTGAACAAGGTGGAGACGGCGGTGGATCTTCTCCACAAGCCCACCGGGATCCGGGTGTTTTGTACCGAGGAGCGTTCCCAACTGCAGAACCGCCAGCGGGCCATGCAGATTTTGCGGGCCAAACTCTACGAGATGAAGCTGCAGGAGCAACAGGCCTCCATTAGCTCTGCTCGGCGCATGCAGGTGGGAACGGGATCCCGCTCGGAAAAAATTCGCACCTACAACTACAAGGACAACCGCGTTACCGACCACCGCCTTAACCAGAATTTCCCTCTGCAGCCCATCTTGGATGGGGAGCTGGACGACTTGATCCAGGCTTGTATTGGCCTTTACCAAAAAGAGCTGTTGGCGGAGCTATCCTAGGCCAAACTGAGTTACCGCCAGCGAATGGGATCCCTTCTCGAGGACCTTTCCTCTGCCGAGCTAGCGGTAGAATAAATACCCACGTCGAGTGCCTAAACCCCCATGCTGGCCGAATACCGCCAACACGCCGCTGCCCGCGAGGCCCAAGGGATCCCGCCGCTGCCCTTAAACGCTGCCCAGACCAGCCAGGTGTGCGAGCTGCTGAAGGCCCCGCCTGCTGGCGAAGAAGCCTTTTTGTTGCACCTCTTAACAGAGCGCATCCCGCCGGGGGTCGATGAAGCCGCCTATGTGAAAGCGGGCTTTTTGGCCGCTGTGGCCAAGGAGGAGGTTGAATCCCCGTTGATCACTCCCCTGCGGGCGGTGGAGCTCTTGGGCACCATGCTGGGGGGCTACAACGTCCAGGTTTTGCTGGATCTGTTGCGGGATCCCCGGAGTGAGATTGCAGCGGCAGCAGCCCGCGCCCTCAGCCACACCCTGCTGGTTTTCGATGCCTTTCACGACGTGCTGGAGCTGAGCCAGTCCGGCAATGCCTATGCCCAACAGGTGATCGAGTCCTGGGCCAAGGGCGAATGGTTTACCGCCAAAGCTCCCCTGGCCGCAGCCATCACCGTGACGGTGTTCAAGGTTGCCGGCGAGATCAACACCGATGACCTTTCCCCCGCCGCCCACGCCACCACCCGCCCGGATATCCCCCTCCACGCCCAAGCCATGCTGGAGTCCCGCGCTCCAGGATCCCTGGTCACCATTGCCGAGCTGAAGCGCCGCGGCCATCCCGTTGCCTTTGTGGGGGATGTGGTGGGCACCGGCTCCTCCCGCAAATCCGCCCTCAACTCGCTGCTCTGGCACATCGGCCACGACATTCCCCATGTGCCCAACAAGCGGGCTGGGGGGGTGATCCTGGGGGGCACCATTGCGCCCATCTTCTTCAACACCGCCGAAGATGCCGGGGCCTTGCCCATCCAGTGCGATGTCTCCCGCCTGGAAACCGGCATGGTGGTTACCATTTGCCCCTACGAAGGCGTGATCCGCTCTGAGGCCGGCCAGGTTCTCTCCACCTTTTCCCTGCGGCCCGTGACCCTCCCCGACGAAGTGCGGGCGGGGGGACGTATTCCCCTGTTGATTGGCCGTGCCCTCACCGACAAAACCCGCCAAGCCTTGGGTTTGCCTCCCTCGACCTTGTTTATCCGCCCCACTCCACCGGCAGACACCGGCAAAGGCTATACCCTAGCGCAAAAAATCGTGGGCAAAGCCTGTGGGCTGCCAGGCGTGCGCCCAGGCACCAGTTGTGAGCCCCTCATTACCACGGTGGGATCCCAGGACACCACCGGCCCCATGACCCGCGATGAGCTGAAGGAGCTGGCCTGTCTGGGCTTCAACGCCGACCTAGTGCTGCAGAGCTTCTGCCACACCGCCGCCTATCCCAAGCCGGTGGACATCCAGATCCACAAAGAGCTGCCCGACTTTTTCGCTTCCCGCGGGGGCGTTGTCCTGCGTCCCGGCGATGGCATTATCCACTCCTGGCTCAACCGCATGCTCCTGCCGGATACCGTCGGCACCGGGGGCGACTCCCACACCCGCTTCCCCTTGGGGATCTCCTTCCCGGCGGGATCCGGTCTGGTGGCCTTTGCCGCCGCCATGGGGGTGATGCCCTTGGACATGCCGGAATCGGTGCTGGTGCGCTTTAAGGGGGAACTGCAGCCGGGGATCACCCTGCGGGACATTGTCCATGCCATCCCCTACGTGGCCATTCAGAGGGGGCTGCTCACCGTTGAGAAAAAAGGCAAGAAAAACGTCTTTGCCGGGCGCATCATGGAGATCGAGGGCCTGCCGCATCTGAAGGTGGAGCAAGCTTTTGAGTTTACCGATGCCTCGGCAGAGCGCAACTGTGCCGGCTGTACCATCCAGCTGAGCCTCGAGACGGTCTCAGAATATCTGCGCTCCAACGTGGTGCTGCTGAAAAACATGATTGCCCGCGGCTACCAGGATGCGAGAACCTTGCTGCGGCGCATCGCCAAAATGGAAGCATGGCTGGCCAACCCCAGCCTGATGGAAGCGGATCCCGACGCCGAATACGCCGAAGTCATTGAAATCGACCTCAGCACCATCACCGAACCGATTGTCTGTGCCCCCAACGATCCCGACAAGGTGATGACCCTGAGCGAAGTCCACGCTCAACACGCTGCGGGCAACCCCGATACGCCCCTCAAAATCGACGAGGTGTTCATCGGCTCCTGCATGACCAACATCGGCCACTACCGCGCCGCCGCCAAAGTTCTGGAAGGCCAAGGGCGGGCCAAGGTGCGCCAATTTTGGATCTGTCCGCCCACCCGCATGGATGAAGCGCAACTGCGCTCGGAAGGCGTGTACGGCACCTTTGCTGCCGCAGGGGCCAGAACGGAAATGCCGGGATGCAGCCTATGTATGGGCAACCAAGCCCGTGTGGAAGATGGGGCCACCGTCATGTCCACCTCCACCCGCAACTTCAACAACCGCATGGGCAAAGACGCGCGGGTTTATCTGGGATCCGCCGAGCTGGCCGCCGCCTGCGCCCTTTTGGGCCGGATCCCCACCCCTGAGGAGTACCGAGAGATCGTCTCCACCAAGATCCAGCCCTTTGCCGGCGAGCTGTACCGCTACCTCAACTTCCACGAGATCCCTGGCTTTGAGGACGAAGGACGGGTCATCCCGCGGCAGCACGTGGAGGAGCTGTCCAGGAGCCGTTCTTGAGCGAGAATAGGGGCTAGCTGCCCTGATAGCATGGCAGGGATCGCCCCATTGCCCTGGAGAAAGCCCAATGGCCCTGAATCCAAAGAGGATCCGCCGCATCCACCGCACCCTTGCCCCCATCCTGGCCTTGCCTTTGGTGGTAACGGTGCTAACGGGATCCCTGTATCAAATTGCCCGCCTTAACGAAAACTTCGACTACTACTGGCTGATCCAAATCCACAAAGGGCAGTGGGGCCCCCTCGATCTGCAAGCGGTTTACCCCTTCTTAAACGGACTGGGGCTGCTGGTGATGGTGGCCACCGGTCTCAGTATGTGGTTACCCACAAAACTCCATCGCCGCCCCAAACATACGGAGTCCCAGAGGGTTTTGGATGGATAAACCTGTAGGGTAAACACCTAAGAAACATTCCAGAAAACCCTACATTTCCCGGAACGGATTTGACTACACTAGAAGCATAGAGGTTTTGCTTGCACCTCTAAAGTTGAGCCCCAAAAGCTAAGCTCCAAACTCGAACTGGAAGTCAAAAAAGCAAAGTAATAGAGGAGGAGGATGCTCTATGGCTCTTGTCCGCTGGGATCCATTTCGTGAAATTGACGAAATTCAACGGGAAATGAACCGGATGTTCGACCGGCTGATCCCTCGCACCACCGAAGCTGACGGCTTCGCCTTCATGCCGGCAGTGGAGATGCACGATGATCCCGAAACCATTACCCTGAAGCTGGAGCTGCCCGGCTTGAACCCCAACGACTTGGATATCCAAGCCACAGCCGAAGCGGTCTCCATCACTGGGGAACGGCGATTTGAGAAGCGCTCTGAAGACAAAGGGGTAACCCGGACTGAATTCCGTTACGGGCGCTTCCAACGGGTGATCCCGCTGCCGAACCGGATCAAACACGATCAGGTGAAAGCCGAATACAAAGATGGGATCCTCACCCTCACCTTGCCCAAGGCAGACTCTGAAAAAGCCCAAGTGGTCAAAGTGAGCGTTGTCTCCTGATGGCCTAGAGGTTAGGCAACTTCCTAATAGGGAAAAAGGATCCCATAGAGGTAGGCGATGAGCCTACCTTTTTTTACATTTCGGTTCAAGATTCCATGGCTTCCCAGCTCCCCTCTCCTTCTGGGAAAGGGGCCGGGGCAAGGGCAGGGGCAACGACCATAAACTGGCTTCGCTGCAGGGATCCCCAGCCTTCCCTAGCGAACTTAAACCGAACCCCATTTGACTTTTGCCCGCCGCTTTGGATAGGGTTTGAGTGCGCAACGGAGCCAAGGTTGAGAGCATGGCCAGCGTTACCTACGAACACGTTACCAAGCGCTACAGAGACACCACCGCCGTCCATGACCTGAACATCACCGTCGAAGACGGGGAATTTCTCGTCTTTGTCGGCCCCTCCGGCTGCGGCAAAACCACCTCCCTGCGCATGCTGGCCGGCTTGGAAGAGGTCAGCGCCGGCTCCATCTACATTGGCGATCGACGGGTGAACGATGTCCCCCCCAAGGATCGGGATATCGCCATGGTCTTCCAATCCTATGCCCTCTACCCCCACATGACCGTGGCCGAAAATATGGCCTTTGGCCTCAAGCTGCGCGGCCTGCCACGGGCGGAGATCGAAAGCCGGGTTAGGGGGGTGGCCAAGCGCCTTGGGATCGAGCACTTGCTCAACCGCAAGCCCAAGGAACTTTCGGGTGGGCAACGGCAGCGGGTTGCCGTCGGGCGGGCCATCGTGCGCAATCCGGCGGTGTTTTTGATGGATGAGCCCCTCTCCAACTTGGATGCCAAGCTGCGGGTACAGGCGCGGGCCGAGATTAGCAAGTTGCACATGCAACTGGGCACCACCTTTATCTACGTTACCCACGACCAGGTGGAGGCCATGACCATGGGCAACCGCATCGCCGTCATGAAGGATGGCCGCCTGCAGCAGGTGGATACCCCCCACACCCTCTACACCCGCCCGGCCAACCTGTTTGTGGCCGGGTTCATCGGCAGCCCCGCCATGAATTTCTTCCAGGCCAAGCTGCGGGAGCAGGAGGGCACCCTCTGGATCGATACCGGCGCCTTCCGCGTGGCCATCCCGCCCCACCAGGCAGAGCCCTATTGGCAATACGTCGGCAAGTCGGTCATCTTCGGCATCCGCCCGGAAAACATCCACGATCCCCACTACCAACCCCCAGGGATCCAACCTGCCCCGGTGCGGGCTAAGGTCTCGGTAACGGAGCTGGTGGGCCATGAAGTAATCCTCTATCTCAGCACCAGCGACCGAGAAGGGATCCTGGCCGAGCAGGAGTTTATTGCCCGCGTGGATCCCCGTACCCAGCTGCGCGTCAACCAGTGGGCGGAAGTGATCTTCGACATGGATCGCTTCCACCTGTTCGATCCCGAAACCGAGCAGCGCCTAGGTTAAACCCTGGAATCGCTTTAGAATCCTAATCAGTCCTACAGAGGCAGGGATCCCTATGCCGGAGCAATCGACGTCCCGCTTGGTTCAGGCGCAGTTTGACGAATTTCCCTACCCGAATGTCCCGATTGAGCAGACGGTTACGGATAACTTCGCGCTTTTTGCCAACAGCCTCACCACCGCTTACTATCGCCGCAACCGCAAGGTGGTGAAACCGGAGGGCAAAGTGATGCTCAACGCCGGCTGTGGCTCCGGCTGGGAGACCCTCGTGCTGGCCACGGCCAATCCAGGAGCTTCTTTTGTCGGGGTGGATATCTCGGCAGAATCCCTGAAAATGGCCCGGCAGCGCTTCGAGTTCCACCAGATCAAAGAGGCGCGTTTCGAGGTGATGGACATCACCGACCTGCAAGCCTTGGGGGAGCAGTTCGATTTCATCGCCTGCAATGACGTGCTCTACCTACTGGACGATCCGGTGGCAGGGCTGAAAGGCATGCGCCAGGTGCTCAAACCGGACGGCATCATCCGCACCAATGTCCACAGCCTTTACCAGCGCCAGTTTATTTTCAACATGCAGGATGCCATGGAGCTGCTGGGGGTGATGGATGAGCCGGCTGCCAAAGCCGTTCCCATCCTCAGGGAGCTGATGGATGCCCTTCACGAGGGCAGCTTCGTCAAAAGCCACTGGCAGGGGGATGCCATCAAAACCACCAATGGGATCCTGGCCAACTTCCTGCTGCGCAGCGACAAAGGCTTTACCGTACCTCAGGTCTTTGAGATGCTCCGCCAAGCCGGGCTGGAGTTCATCAGCATGGTCAATTGGCAGCAGTGGAAGCTGGAGCGGGTCCTCACCAAGCCCGTTCCCTACGCTCTGCGCCAAATCAAAAAGCTCAACCAAGAGGAGCTGCTGCACTTTATCGAGTTAATCTTTCCTAACCTGACCCGCCTGATCGACTTCTGGTGTGGCCACCCCACCGGGGCGACTTCTCCTCAACCCTTCAGCAGCGAGGAATGGAGAAATGGCTTGGTACAGGCGCATCCTCTGCTGCTGAGGCTCAACGCCAAGGCTGCCTTTGAGAATGCCATCCGCGACAATGGCCCGGTCAACATCAACGGCTGGCCCGGCTCCGAGGGCAACATCACCATCGATCCCTTCTCGGTGCGCTGGTTGATCGATGTTTTTGGAGAAGAGCCTGTTCCTGTACAGGCCCTGGCGGCCAAGGCGGTAGATCTCATGGATTGGACCCCCGAAGAGGCCTTTAACCAAGTGGTGGCCAATCTCAAGTTCCTGGAAGAGCGGCTGGTGGTGCTGTTGCACTCGCCGCTGCGTTGAGTTCAAGAACCTACCCCCCTCTCCCCCTGGGAGAGGGGCCGGGGGTGTTTGCGTTTAGCGACGCGGAGCGCTTGGGCTGGGAGAGGGGCTGGGGGTGAGGGTCTGCAGCACCCTGATTTGCTCGGCCCGAATGGCTGCTGGGATCCCCCCTTCCGCATCGACGTTGACGGCAAACCGAACAGTGCCTTCTATTTCCACCACATCTCCCGGGAGCAGATCCAGCCAGCTGGCAGAGCGGCCAAGGCGAGTCACTTGCACCTCCTCAGCGGGAACCACCGAGACCCACGTGCCCGCGTAGCGATCCAAGCTGGGGCTGACTTTTTCCAAGTTGACCCCAATCCAGCCCTCCTTGCGGTTGAGCAGCCGCACCGTCCCAGTTAGTTGGAAAGGCTGTGCTTCTTCCGCTAACTTGATTGGCTCGTAGAGAACCTCTGTATTTAAAGGCTGCAGCCGAGCCAACTCCACCCGCCACCCTTGGGCCTGGCGATAGAGGGTAACCTCCATAACTGCGCGCAGCCGACCCTCCGGCAAAGGCTCGTAGAAGCCCAACTGAGAGCGAAAAGGGCGAAACCGGGGATCCTCCCGATCCGGCTCTGTTAAAAATCGTTGCAGCTCCTCGGCGGTGAACTGGAAGCGAAGCGTTGGCACCACCGCTTCTGGCTTTAGGATCGAGTCCACCCGGAAAATGGCCGTATTGCCCACCGCTTGAATGGGGGTGAGGGTAGCTTCCTCCGCTGAGGGCCACGATTGATCCAAGGCCCCCGGAGGGATCCCTTTTAGCAGCCGCGGGGTGAGCAGGGCTTCTGCGGTGGCAAAATCGCGGGCATTGGCCGCCTGGACAAACTCCCGCAGCGTTTCTTCAGCCGTTTTGGCCTGCCAACAGCCCCCCAGAGGCAGCAGAGCCAGCACCAGGAAAAACCACGCTCTCACATCCACACCCTCCCCAATCTCCCTGCAGGTAACAGTCCTAGGGGTTCTCGGTTGGAGATGCAGAATTTTCACCGGGATCCGCTGCTTCTGTCTCTTCTGGGTTTTCCGACTGGGATCCCGAAGCAGCAGGTGGCTTATCCGGCTGCCACACTTCAATTCGCCAGCCGCGGTCTTGCTGGTAGAGGGTGATCTTGACGCGGGAGGTTACCGTCTCTCCCTCCAGGCGCATCCCCACCAACTGCGGGGCCAACTGCTGATAGGTGGGATCCGCCAGATCCGGCTGGGTCAAATACTTACGCAACGTCAAGGGATCCAGCCCCAGGCGCTGGGCCGCATCCTCCAGCGAGTCGGTGCCCTCCACCCAGACATAGGCCGTCTTCCCGGTCACCTCTTGGTTGCGCACCTGCACGTTCTCCCCCACCGTGCCCCAAATCGAAGGCAGGGATCCCGGCCGGAGGGCATTGCTGAAGCGCTCCGTCAGGTAGCTGTCTGCCGTGCCCCAGTCCCCCTTCTCGGTGGCTGCGATAAACGTTTTCACCACCTGGTCAGGAGCTTGCACAGGAGCTGCCTGGGTACAGGCGATCCCTCCTGCCAAGGCGGCAGCAGCAATCCAGACGGGGAAACGGCGTACCATGAACATCCCTCAACCACAAGCGGCATCGCTCTCCTAGGTTACCAAACTTTTTCCGCCTTCTCTTCTGCCTGTTCAGAAGACCCAGTGCAGCTCCGGCAAGGTGGTAGGATAATTCAGCAGCTTAGTTAGCGAAGCCATGGGGATCCCCACCACTGCCGATGAATGTAACGAGCTGGGCATCTCTCACTGCTTGAAGGCCCAGCAAGCCAAAACCTCGCGGGAGCGACGTGCGGCTTGGGCCATGGCTCTGGCGGCCTGGCGGCAGGGTTTGGATCTCGATCCCAACCATCTCCCCTCCCAGTTCAATCGCCTCCATGCCCTTTTGGCCTTGGGAAGCGGCTACACGGCCCTCCAAGAGGGAAAAGAGCTGCTCTCCCGGCTTTTGACCCAGCGTTACCTAGAAGATCCCAGCTTGGGCCTAACTGGATCCCAGCCCAAGCTCGCTTGGGATCCCCCTCGTCTGGCTTCTGCTAGCAAAAAGGCCCGCCGCTCTTCTAAGGCCGCTTCTGCTTCCCGCCTTGGCCCCCGCGAGCGCTACCTCCACACTCTAGCCCGTTGGCTAGCCCACCACAGCGGAGTCGTTTACCGACCGGAGCCATTGCCCTATTGGCGGTTGGCTGCGGCCATCGACCCAGAGGACTTAGAGGCCCAGATGGTGGTTGCCATGAATGCGGCGGCCCAAGCGCAGCCGGAAGGGGCTTTCTTGCTGCAGAAAATAGCCGACCATTTCCCTGGGCAGAAGGACAGGGCCCTGCAAGTGCTGCAACTGGTTCTAGATCGCTACATTCCGCAGAAGGATCCCTCCAAGGCGGAGTCGGATTCAGCAGAGCAAGAGTTAGAAACGCCTCCTAACGGAGATCCAGCCTCGGAGGCGGTGGCCAGTATGGAAATTTGGACTCAGTATGAGGGGTACAAGCTAAGGCTAGAGCCAGATCTTAAAAGCATTGTGACCTTCGTCCTCCTGGCTCAAGATCGCTGGTTTGAGAGTGAAATCGAGCTGTGTCGGCAAATCCTCAAGCCGGGCATGAACGCCATTGACGTGGGGGCCAACGTTGGCGTTTATACTTTTCTATTTGCCCGCTGTGTGGGCGAGTCTGGAAAAGTCTATGCCATCGAGCCCACGCCGGGGTGTTTGCAGTGCTTGCGGGCAACTGTTGCTCAAAACCAACTCGATCCCTCTGTACAGGTCGTGGAAGCTGCAGTTGGCGAAGAGCCTCGGGAAGTTTATTTGGTTTGCGAAGGGGCCAGCGTTTTCAACCGCATCGTCACGGATCCCATGTCGGTTGTAGAAGAAACCCAGCCGGTGCAGCAAATTACCTTAGACGAGCTGTGGATCTCAGAGGGCAGCCCCGACATTGATTTGCTCAAAGTCGATGCGGAAGGGGCAGAAGTTCCCGTTTTGAAGGGGGGGAGAAAACTTATCGAGACCTGCAGCCCGGTAATCCTGTTTGAAAACCAAAATGTCGGCCAGTTTTCAGGTTTGGAGTCGGCGAAGCTTCTCGCCGAATTGGGCTATCTCATTTATGTTTACAACCCGATGATCCAAGATCTCAGTACCGTTCAGGCTTCTGTGCAACTGCCAACTGCGCTAAACTTGGTTGCCGTGCATCCGAATCGCTTTTCTCTTGTCAGCAAAGCTGGTCTGATCTAGCCGTTTCTGTGGAGTAGAGTAATGCCTTTCCCGATTAGCGAGATCCTCGGCAAAGACATGCCTTTTATCCGAATTGCAGACGTGGGGGCGATGTTTCTGGGCGGCGATAACTTCGACAAGCTGGTTCAGGAAGGACATGCCCAGGTGATAGGATTTGAGCCCCAGAAGGAAGAGTGTGAAAAGCTCAACGCCAGAGCCCTAGCCGAGGCTCCTCGCGCCGACAAAGTGAAGCGGCAGTACTTTCCCTACTTCATTGGGGATGGATCCCGTCGCAAGTTCTATTTCACCAATGCCGGCTACACCTCCTCTCTTTACGAGCCCGATCAGGAGCTGGCCCAGCATTTTGAGAACTTGGCGGAAGTTTGTCGGGTAACTCGGGTTGAGGAAGTCCAGACCACCCGCCTGGATGATATTCCAGAGCTGGGCGAAGTGGACTTTCTCAAGATGGATGTTCAGGGAGCCGAGCTGGATGTTATCCGGGGCGCTAGAAAAACTCTACAGAGTGTTACTGTTATCCAAACGGAAGTGGAGTACATACCCCTCTACAAAAACCAGCCTCTTTTTAGCGATGTGGATATTGCCCTTAGGGAAGAAGGCTTTCTCCTCCACGGCATGACCAGCAACTTTGGCGCCTGCCTCAAGCCCTTTTCAGCCAGAACCTATCGCCCTTACACCCAAGTGCTGTGGTGCGACTATGTTTACGTAAAAAACTTTATGCACCTGGATCGGCTCTCCCCGCGCCAGCGGCTGGCAATGGCGGTGGTTTTGCATGAGGTTTACCTGTCCTACGATCTGGTAGCTTTCATCCTGGGCGTCCATGACCAAATTGCCCAAACCCGTTACAAAGACTTCTACCTGGCCAAAATGTTTGCCGCTCTCAATGTTTCTTAAGTTGCCAAGACGAGGTGGGGGATGGTCGTCATTGATGGGGTTATCTGGCAGTCGGAAGGGTTTTCTCGCTCTCCACTTTTGGATCAGTCCTACCTGTGGCTGAGCCTCATTGAAGAGTGGGTCAAGGCCAAGAAGGCAACGAAGTTTGTGGTGCTCACCCGCGGGCAAACTTGGCTGCCGCCGGGAACTTTTTTTTCCGAGATCCCTCGCTTTGCCTTTGCGGAAGCGGATGAAGATCGCGCCGGCCTGCAGAGCGCCTGCGACCAGCTCAAGGCCAGGCTGTTTCTCTCCACCGGCTACACCACCCCCATTTCCACCCCTTCCATCGCCTTCATCTACGACCTAGAAGCAGAGGCTGGCAGCCAGTTTCATCCAGAATACATCGAGAAGAAAAATGCCATCCTGGCTGCTGCCCACTACGTTTTCTTCTCCGATGAAGTGCTTGCTGGCTTCCGAACCCACTACCCCGGGATCCCTCCCGAGCAGATGTCGCTAGTCTACCCGGCCATTGAAGGCTGGGCCAAGCCGGCTGCTCCCGATGCCATGGCCGAGTTTCGCCGCAAGTTTCAGTTGACTCGCCCTTTTTTCTTGGCCGTCTTGCCCGAACAGCTGGCTGATTACCGTGGCATCCAGGCTGTCAGCCAAGCTTGGGAGATCCTGCAGGGCCAAAGGCTCTCCCGCACCGAGCTGGTCTTTGCCTTTCCCAGTCCTCTGAAGGTGGATCCTGTCAAAGCGCAACTGCCCCAAAAACAAGGCATTCGCTACCTCAGCCTGAACAATCCCGAGCTTGCCTGCGCCTATTCCTCGGCTCTGGCGCTGGTTTTCCACTCCACCTTTCGGCCCAGCAGCCCCCTTGAGGCGATGGCCTGCGGCTGTCCTGTGGTGCATTACCGGGATGAGCAGCCAAATGCCTCCGGCTCAGAGTCGGCAACTGCCTCTGGAGAGAAAAAAGATAAGGATCCCTTGCAAAACCCGACAGCCCTGCTCTGCCAAGGCTCGGTGCGGGAACTGGCAGAAGCCCTGCAGCGCATCCAGAGCTACCCGGTACGCTCTCCCCTCATTGCCAAGGGGTTGGAACAGGCCAAGGAGCTGAGCTGGGCAACAGTGGCCGCCAAGCTGTGGGACATTTTCGAGCAGGTGGCTCCTTCGGAATCCGAGGAACCTACTGACCGCTGACCACCAAGTTTTTCCACATCTGCCGATAGGCCCGCTCCAAAGCGCGAGCATGGCTTTGCGGATCCCTCAGGGGCGATTTCTCCATCATGCCTCGCAGGCTGTGGCGCAAATGGCGCAGCCGCTCCAGATCACTGGCCAGGTTGACGGCGATCTCCACATACTCTTCTGGGGTTTGGGCCACCAGCTCCGGCAGCCCCACGTTGGTGAGGATGGAGACCCCCACCCGGCAGACATGGGCATTGCCTGCCAAGACCACCACCGGCGCGCCGCCCCAGAGGGTTTCACAGGTGGTGGTGGTGCCGTTGTAGGGGAAAGGATCTAGGCCAATGTCAATCTCGCTGTAGATCTGGAGGTGCTCTGGAATGCTGCGGCGATCTCCCACCAGGTGCACCCGCTGCCGATCCACCCCGTGCCGCTCAAAGTGCCCCCAGAAGATCTCGCAGACGCTGCGGTCGGTGTAGCGCATGTTTTTGAGCAGGATGCGGGCGTTGGGCAGCCGCTTGAGGATCCCCGCCCACACCGCCACCACGTTAGGGGTAATTTTGGTGGGGTTGTTGCAGCAGCCAAAGGTAATGTAGCCGGCAGACAGAGCCGGTAGCTCGGAAACCGGCGGAAAGATATCCACAGGGTTGTAGCAGAGAAAGCTTTTAGGCAGGCGCATCAGCTTTTCCGTGTGATACTTCTCCGTCATGCCCGGCGGGTCGGCGTAGGCATCGGTGATGCGGTAGTCCACCAAGGTCAGGCCGGTGGTGTTGGGGTAGCCCAGATAGGTGGCCTGGAGGGGGGCAGGTTTGAGGGCCAGCACGCCCAAGCGGTTGTAGGCCGTATGGCCGGCCAGATCCACCAAAATGTCGATCTTGTCCTCTTGGATGAGGTCGGCCACCTCCACATCGGAGCGGATCTTGTGGATGTCTCGCCAGGCATCGGCCTTTTCCTTCATCCGCTCGGTCACAATGTCCGAATACGGCCCGTTGGAATAGCAGTAGATCTGGAAGCGCTCGTGGTCGTGGTGGTTATAGACATGCTCAAAAAACATGCTCACGGAGTGCAGCTTAAAGTCTCCGGAGATGTAGCCGATGCGCAGAGGCCGCTTCAGATCCCGATCCCGGTGGTAGGGCCGCCGCAGATGGGCCACCGAGGCTTGGGTGGCATCCCCCCACTTCTTGTGCTCCCGCAGGGTCTCTTCGGGATCGAAATCGGGGGCGTAGTGCAGGCCCATCAGGATGTTGCCGTGGAAAGCGATCACCCCCGGAGCCAGCTTGGCCGACTTGCGGTAGGCTTTGATGGCCTCCTCGTGGCGGCATTGCTGGAGGAAGGTGCCTGCCAACCCTGCATAGGTGGAAGGATCCTCGGGGTTGATCTCCAGGGCGCGCTGAAAAGATTCCAGCGCCTCGGTTAGGCGGTTCAACTCTTTGTAAACGGATCCCAGGGCCCGGTGCACCTCCAAAAAGTCCGGCTTGAGGCGGGCGGCCTCCTGCAAAACCGGCAGGGCCTCTTCGTTGCGGTGCTGGCTTTGCAACAACAGCCCCAAGTTGCAGTAGGCTTCTCCCAGTTCTGGGTCGTGCACCAGCGCCTGCCGGTATTGAATCTCTTCTTTTTCCGGCTCGTTCAAGTGCCGATAGGCCAGGCCCAGGTTGTTGTAGGCCAGGGCAAAGTCAGGCTTGTGCTCCAGGGCCGCTTCCAGTAGGGGGATGGCTTCCTTGAATCGCAGCTGATCCAGCAGCAGACACCCGGCCTCGAAGTAGGCCTCGGCCAGGTTGGGCCGCACACCCAGAGCGCGGCTGAGGTGGGCCATGCTGTCTAGCAGTCCATTGGAGAACACCTTGCGCAGCTTGCGATCTGACAGAAGGTTGGCCAAGCCGCGATGGGCCTCGGCGTAGTCTGGCTGCAGGCCAAGGGCCACGTGGTAGTAGTCCAACGCCCGTTGCGGCTGCTTCAGCTTGCGAAAAGCTGTGGCCAGGTTGAAGTAAACTCGCGGGCGATCCGGCTGCAGGGCCAGGGCTGCCCGATAGGCTGCGATGGCCGCCTCCGGCTGATCCTGCTCCAGCAAAGCAGTGCCCAGGTTGATGTGAGCTTCCACCAAGTGCCCATCCAGCTCCAGCGCCTGGCGGAAAGCAGCAATAGCTTCCTCCCAGTTCCCTTGCTCTGCCAAGGTCAAGCCCAGGCCATTGTACAAGGCCGCTTGTTGCGGATCCTGCTCCAGGAGCTGCCGATAGAGCTCAGCGGAGCGCTCCAACTGCCCGGCCTCGCGGCAGAGCTCTGCCAACTGCTGTGCCCGTTCGGGGGTAAGCTCGGCTGCCAGGGCTTGCTCCAGATGCTCAATGGCCGTTGCCAGCCGCCCTTTTTGCCGCTCAATGTGGGCCAAATCTGTCAAAATCTGAGGATCTTGGGGCTGCAGGGCCAGGGCCCGCCGGTAATACTCCTCAGCCTGGTCGTACTGGCCCAGCTGGAAGTGGCAGAGGCCCAGGTTGAAGAGGGCCTGCAGGTGATCCGGCTGCAGAGCCACCGCTTGGCTGTAGCATCCGATGGCTGCTTCCCGCTTGCCCAGCGCTTGATATACAGCGCCCAAGTTGCTGTGAAAAGCTGCCTGCTCTGGCCGCAGCTGAGTGGCCTTGGCCATGTGGGCCGCGGCTTCCTCAAGGCGGCCCGTCTGGTAGCAGAGAATGCCCAGAAAGTGTAGAGCATCAGGCTGCTCCGGCTGGAGAGCCAGCACCTGGCGGTAGGCCGCCTCCGCCTGCTGCAGATCCCCCGCCTGATGGTGGCGGGTTGCCGCTTCCAAGGTGGCTATCAGCGCATCGGGTGTCACTTGGCCTGGATCCCTAGATTTCATAACCTCTAATCCTACACCCATCTGAGTTCCGCGAGAAAAAAACGGGCCTGAACTTTCAGGCCCGCCGAGGGGTTAAACAGCCTGCCGACTAGCGCGGGACAGTGAAGGTGATGTCCAGCCGTGGCCCGCGAGCCGTGGTGATGGGGGCAGTACCCGTGCCTGTAGCCGGCTCTTTGTCGAACTCGGCGCGGCAAGTACCACCTGCCCCTTGGCTGATCTCAAAACCAGCCGCATTGGCCGGCGTGCCTGCCACCGTGCCGCTGGAGGTAAAGCTGGCAGTGAGGGTGGCCGAGTAGGAGAAAGTTTGGTTGGGGACGACTAGAGTCAGGTTGACCGGGCCAGTGAGCTGACTGCTAAGGGCACTGTTGCTTTGGGTTAGGGTACCAGTTACAGTAGCAATAACCGCCGGACCGGCAAATGTGAAGCTAGAACTAATTCCAAGGTTACCTAGCTGTTGGATACCCTGCGTAATGGTAGTCTGACTAGTGGGTAGGAAAGCAGTAAAGGTGCTTCCTGCAGCACTGAAGCTTACCGTAACTGGGTTGGTGGCCAGGAGGGTAATCGTGAGCGTGGCTGGGAAGCTGGTGTCAACTGAATAGGTGCTTGCACCTTGACCTGCACCTAGCGTAACGGACCCAGTGAACCCTACTGCCACAGGAGCAACCGCGTTAAATGCAGGTGCTCCAGAAGCACTTGCAGAAGTTGTGGTGCTAAAGGAAGCAGTTAAGGTGGGGAATACTGACGTGGCCTGGTTGTTCCACACCTCCTTGGCGCACTGTAGCCGCACCTGGTAGAAGCGCGGGCCTGGCGCCGACACCGCCCGCTGCACCCCAGGCCCCACATCCGCCGTGCGCGGCCCCGCCGACGCATCGCCCCCCAGCACGTTGCCGGTGAAGCTCAAAGCCACAAAGCCAGAAGTCGCCGGCGCAAAGAAGTCACTGGAGAGCACGTTGTCCACTGCACCCAGCCGCACTTCTTGGAACACCACGCTGTTGGCTGCCACGTTGTGGGGAGTGGCATCCAGGAAGAAGAAGCCCCGCCCCCGGTCGCCAAAACCAGGAATGGTGGCCGAGTCGTTGGAGGGCAACTGCACCAGCGTCAACTGCGCCCCCTGCACGATGGCGTTGCGGGGAATGGCGTCGGGAATGGGGAAGGAAAGCACCGCTCGGTAGTCAGAGTAGGTGCCCACCGGCAGGTTCTCGCCTGCGCCGGAGCGGCGGATGCCAAAGCCAACGGGAATGACAGTGGGGTTGGAGAAGACTTGTCCCCCCGGAGTGAGAGCGGCCAGTTGAGTGGGCAGAGCGCTGATGGGCGGAGCCGTGGTGGGGGTGGGAGCAGGAACAGGAGTTGGAGGTGGTGGCGGCGGAGCCGGGGGAGCTGGTGGGGGTGGTGGGGGTGGGGGCGGCACGGGTGTAACAGTGCCGGTGCTGCTTTCTTCGCCGCAACCGGTGAGCAGCAGGGGCAGCAGCACCACTGTGGAAGCCAGAGACAGAGACCCGAGTGACTTCAGGAGCCACTTGTGCATTGTTCCGTTCATTGTTCTCCTCTTAACCAAAAAAGTGGGGTTCGGCTGAACACTTCCCTTAACTTACCCGATCAACTCGCCCAGGGCAAGCCAGGCCGTAGGAAAGAGCCAATCGAGGAAAGACGCACACGCGCTTGGATAAGCGGCTCGTCTGTTTACTCTGCTTATCATACAAGCCCATTAGCCCGCTTTGGCAAGTACTGCCGATTTTTTCTGGACAAGATCAAAGGTGACGTGGGTCACAGACACCGGGCAGGGTCCCGGGAAGGAGTCGGGTGGCGGCTTCTGGGAGCAAAGCAGGTGGAGCCACCGGAAGAGCAGTCAGAATCCTTGCCCGGCATGGCTTTTGCGGATCCACCTGGAAAAAACCGGAAGATTTGCCTATTTCCTCACAAAAGGATGCTTGATCCGGGGCAGAAGGGTGGCAGGATGAGGAGTGGATGTTTTTTCTGGAGACCCAACCAGGATGGCTACCTACAAGGTCACTCTGATCAACGAGGAGCAAGGCTTAAACGTCACCATCGATGTGCCGGATGACGAATACATTTTGGACGTGGCAGAAGAGCAAGGGATCGAGCTGCCTTATTCCTGCCGCGCCGGTGCCTGTTCGACCTGTGCCGGCAAGCTGGTGAGCGGCACGGTGGATCAAAGCGATCAGTCCTTCCTGGATGATGATCAGATCGAGCAGGGCTATGTGCTGACCTGTGTGGCTTACCCTACTTCCGACTGCACCATCATCACCCACCAAGAAGAAGCCCTTTACTGATCGAGCTTGAATTTCCGTCCTCAACCCCAGCCCCTCTTCCAAAGAGAGAGGGGTTTTTGTTTTGGGTGGCCCAAGGGGGTGTTCGAGCACTCCGCGCTGCTGAGGCCCTCACCCAGAGGGAGAGGAGAATTGGCAGTGGTAGGATTTCCTTATTCTGTAGTGCTTCAGCAACCATGACCCCTGAGCAAGAGCAGTGGCTGATTCAAGCCATCCAGGAGCTACAAGCCTCCCAGAGAGAATTGCAAGCCTCCCAGAGAGAATTGCAAGCCTCCCAAAGAGAATTGCAGGCCGCTCAGCAGGAGCTGCGCCTTGTCCAACAAAACCAGCAGGTTTTGATTCAAGAGCTGCGGGAAGGACAGGCGATGCTGGCCCAGTTTTTTCGCGAGTCAATGGATCGGTTTGATGAGCGCACCCGAGCTATTGAACGGCGCACGGAAGCTGTGGAACGCCGCACAGAAGCACTGGAACGGCGCACCGACCAGATGGCGGAAGAGATGAGGGAGATCCGGCAAGAGATTCGGGATCTGCGCCGCGATTTTTTGGAACGGCGTTAGCTTCCATCCAACCCTGGCCCAAGCGCTCACAGCCCCTTTCCCAGGGAGAAATGCAGGGTGATAGGATTTTTTTATTCTTCTGTAACCCTCGCCGACCATGACCCCTGAGCAAGAGCAGTGGCTGATTCGCGCCATCCAAGAGTTGCAAGCTGCCCAGCAGGAGCTGCGCCTTGTCCAACAAAACCAGCAGGTTTTGATTCAAGAGCTGCGGGAAGGACAGGCGATGCTGGCCCAGTTTTTTCGCGAGTCAATGGATCGGTTTGATGAGCGCACCCGGGCTATTGAACGGCGCACCGAAGCTGTGGAGCGCCGCACCGAAGCTTTGGAACGGCGCACTGACGAGATGGCCCGAGAGATGCGGGAGATCCGGCAGGAGATTCGGGATCTGCGCCGCGATTTTCTGGAACGGCGTTAGCTTCCATCCAACCCTGGCCCAAGCGCTCACAGCCCTGCTCCTAGAGGAAGAGAGGGGTTGTGCGAGATGACAAGGCTAGTATGGCAGCAAAGAGACTTTTGGCCGAGACGGTTTATGGCTTTGGCAATGGGATCCGTTTCTGCACCATCAAGAGCTCGCCTGAGTTTGGCGGAATACCTTGCTTATTCGGATGGCAGTGATACCCGCTATGAGCTGGTGGCAGGGGAGTTGGTGCCCATGGCTCTTCCAACCGGGCGGCATGTGCAGATTCAAAACTTTCTCAGCCGAGTTTTCGAGGCAGAGATTGCACGGCAGCAGTTGCCCTGGACAGCGATACAGGGGAGCCCAGGGATCCAGTCTCCGCGGGGCAATCGGTGGGCTACGGTGCGGATCCCGGATGTGGTGGTGCTGCCTTTGGAACAGTGGCAGGAGATGGGATCCAGAGAGGCGTTGATTCGCCTGGAGGATCCGCCGCCGCTACTGGTGGTGGAGGTAGTCAGTGAGTCCAGCCGGGCAGCAGACTACCGGGCCAAGCAAGCAGAGTATTGCGTTTTGGGGATCGGCGAGTATTGGGTTGTGGATCCCTTGGAGGAGAAGGTGAGCCTGCTGCTGCTTCATGAAGGCTGGTACGATGTGCTGGAGCTGAAGGGATCCGATCCGGTATCCTCAAAGGTCTTTCCCAAGCTGGAGTTGCAGGCGGGGGAGATCTTGGCTGCGGATTCGGGTTATTCTGGTAAAGCTACGGGGAGTTAGCTCAGTTGGTAGAGCGCTGCGATCGCACCGCAGAGGTCAGGGATTCGAGTTCCCTACTCTCCATTGAGGTTTTGGATTTGGATCCCTTGCCCCCGATCCCTCTCCCAGGAGGAGAGAAGAGTTAGTGGTGGTAGGATTTCCTTATTCTGTAGTGTTTCAGTAACCATGACGCCCGAGCAAGAACAGTGGCTGATTCAAGCCATCCAAGAGTTGCAAGCCTCCCAAAAAGAATTGCAAGCTGCCCAGCAGGAGCTGCGTCTTGTCCAGCAAAACCAGCAGGTTTTGATTCAAGAGCTGCGGGAGGGACAGGCGATGCTGGCGCAGTTCTTTCGCGAGTCAATGGATCGGTTTGACGAGCGTACTCGGGCCATCGAACGCCGCACAGAAGCACTGGAACGGCGCACCGACCAGATGGCGGAGGAGATGAGAGAGATCCGGCAAGAGATTCGGGATCTGCGCCGCGATTTTTTGGAACGGCGGTAGCTTGGGCTCAAGCGCTCTGCGTTGCTAGTGTAACCATCCCCGGATCCTTCTCCCAGGAGGAGATTTAGGGTGGTAGGATTTCCTTGTTCTGTAGCGCCTTGGTAACCATGACACCTGAGCAAGAGCAGTGGCTGATTCGGGCCGTCCAGGAGTTGCAAGCTGCCCAGCAGAACCAGCAGGTTTTGATCCAAGAGCTGCGGGAAGGGCAGGCGATGCTGGCACAGTTTTTCCGGGAGGCGCTGGATCGCTTTGACGAGCGCACCCGAGCCATTGAACGGCGCACGGAAGCTGTGGAGCGCCGCACCGAAGCTTTGGAACGGCGCACTGACGAGATGGCCCGAGAGATGCGGGAGATGCGGCAGGAGATTCGGGATCTGCGCCGCGACTTTTTGGAACGGCGTTGACTGCCAACAGCCCAGGCGCTCGGCGCTGCTGATGTGATCATCCCTAGATCCTCTCCTAGCAAGAGAGGGGGATCCACGAGATCTTTAGGGAGTTAGGGTTGGGAAGGGATCCCATCTGGATTAGTCTAGAGGGAACTTGGTCTGGCCTCATCGGCGTTTGCCATTCCCTGCGAGTTTGCCTATGTCTGTGATTCGCGCCCTACACAGCCAGTTGGTAACCAAAGAGCGCTCTGCCGAAGAGATCGCCCGCGAGTACCTGGAGCGCCTGGCCCAACTGGAGCCGCAGCTCAAGAGCTTTATTACTGTGACCGAGGAACTGGCTCTGCAACAGGCCAGGGCGGTGGACGCCCGCATTCGGGCCGGGGAAGAGATTGGCCCTTTGGCCGGGATCCCGCTTGCCGTGAAAGACAACCTCTGCACCCAAGGGATCCGCACCACCTGCGCTTCCCGGATGCTGGAGGGGTTCATTCCCCCCTACGAGTCAACAGTGACGGCGCGGCTGGCGGCTGCGGGCATGGTGACGGTGGGCAAGACCAACCTAGACGAGTTTGCCATGGGCAGCTCCACGGAAAACTCCGCCTTTCAGCGCACCGCCAATCCCTGGGATCTGACGCGGGTGCCAGGGGGATCCTCTGGGGGATCGGCGGCGGCGGTGGCTGCCGACCAAGCGGTGGTGGCTCTGGGCTCGGATACGGGGGGATCCATCCGCCAACCGGCAGCTTTTTGTGGGGTGGTGGGCCTCAAGCCCACCTACGGGCTGGTGTCTCGCTACGGGCTGGTGGCCTTTGCTTCGTCTTTGGATCAGGTGGGGCCGTTTGGGCGCACGGTGGAGGATGTGGCCTTGCTGCTGCAGGGGATCGCCGGCCATGACCCGATGGACTCCACCAGCCTGAAGGTGGATATCCCGGACTATAGCCAGGCTCTGATCCCGGACATCAAGGGCTTCAAAATCGGGGTGATCCGCGACTTGCTGGGAGAAGGATGTGGGGAGGAGACCCGCGCTGCCGTCCAAGCAGCCATTCAACATCTGCAAGAACTGGGGGCCGAGATCCTGGAGATCGACTGCCCCAGTTTTCGCTACGGCCTTGCCACCTATTACATCATTGCCCCTTCGGAAGCCTCTGCCAACTTGGCCCGCTACGACGGGGTGAAATACGGCCTGCGGGAACCTGCCGACTCGCTGCTGGCCATGTATGGCAAGACCCGCGCCCACGGCTTTGGGCCAGAAGTCAAGCGGCGCATCATGATCGGCACCTATGCCCTCTCCTCGGGGTACTACGACGCCTACTACCTCAAGGCTCAGAAGGTGCGCACCCTCATCAAGCAGGACTTCCTCAAGGCTTTCGAGAAGGTGGATGTGCTGGTCAGCCCCACCACCCCCACCCCGGCGTTCAAGATCGGCGAGCGGGAGGATCCCCTCAGCATGTACCTCTGCGACCTGATGACGATCCCGGTGAACCTGGCGGGTTTGCCGGGGCTGAGCCTGCCCTGCGGGTTTGCCGATGGGCTGCCCATTGGCCTGCAAATTGTGGGCAATGCCCTACAGGAGAGCAAGGTGCTGCGGGTGGCCTATGCCTATGAGCAAAGCACCGACTGGCACAAGCGACGGCCGCCGCTGGGGCAGCCCTCAGTTGAAGAGGGCCAGGGATCCGATCCCGGCCAACCTCAAGCCAAGCGCAGATCCGGCAAGAGGAGCAAAAAATCCAAAAGCTGAGGCGGGAAGGGCGGCAACTAGGCCATGCCCATCTGGTTGGCCGCTGAAAAGCGTTCCATAAAGCGCAGGAAGCGATCCCACTCTGCCTCGGTTTCCATGTCGTAGGTCACTTCCAGGGCTTTGAATTCCCCGTTCAGGAACTTGGCCCTGATGTTGCGGGTGGTCAGCTCCCCTTCCTCATCGATCATCCGCATGCCGAGGATGTTTTGCGTATCGGATTTTAGATCCTCGAAGCGGAAAATCGCGGATCCCCGGTTGCCGGTCTTGGATTTCAGCACTCGCACCTGGGTGGGCACCTCTTGGATGCCGGGGGAGAACTCGATACTGGCCATGATGTCCTACGAAACACGATGATTTAAGCCATTATAACCGGCCAATCCCCGCATCCTGCTCCAGAAAATCTCTCAGCTCCTGGGCCGTCATCTGCTCCAGGTGATGGCCGGCCTGCCGTTGGGCTTCTGCCACATCGGGGATCCGGTCGCACAGGGCGCCAACCCGAAGGGGAAGAGGCTGGGCTGCCAACCCAGCGCGCGCTGCCGGAGTCACCTGGCCACAGAGGATGAGCAGGGGTTTTTGGGCTTGGATAGCCTGCTCCAGCACGGCCCCCACCACCTTTCCCATCGCGCTTTGTTCGTCGAGGCAGCCCTCTCCGGTGACGACCAGATGGCAGCGGCGGATGCGCTCCGGCAGGGCCAATTGCCGCGCCAAGAGCTGGATCCCGGACTCCAGAGTGGCCTCCAAAAAAGCCACCAGACCTGCTCCTAAGCCGCCTGCGGCTCCGGCCCCCGGGATCCCGGCCACGGCCTGGCCCAAATCTCGCTCCACCACTTGAGCCCACTGCTGCAGCGCCTGCTCCAACTGCTGCACCTGGGAAGGGGTGGCGCCTTTCTGGGGGGCAAAGACGGCGGCGGCTCCCCACGGGCCGGTGAGGGGATTCTGCACATCGCACAGGCCGCGGATGCGTTTCCCCTGCCAGACAGGCTGTTCAGGGGACTCAATGCGCTGCAAACGGGCCAGCTCTCCCCCGCCCCAGCCGATGGGATCCCCAGCTCCATCCAACAGGCGATAGCCTAAGGCCTGCGCCATGCCCGCCCCTCCATCCACGGTGGCGGATCCCCCCAGTCCTATCCAGATCTCAGCAATAGGCTCTCGGCAGACGGCCCGCAACAGCTCCCCCAGGCCATAAGTGGTGGTGCGGGTGGGATCCCGCCGCTCCGGTGGCACCAAGGTCAGGCCAGCCACCTGGGCCAGCTCCAACAGGGCCAGCTCTCCTGCCACCCCGTACTCCGCCCAGACGGGATCCCCCAGGGGGCCGGTGACCCACAGACCCTTTTTCTCTCCCCCCAGCGTCGGCAGCAATACCTCTAGGGTGCCCTCTCCCCCATCCGCCAAGGGGAGCCGCTCCACCTCGACTTCCGGCAGCACCTGTTGGATCCCATGGGCTATGTGCTCTGCCGCTTCTGGTGCCCTCAGGGATCCCTTAAAACTATCCGGGCAAACCAAAATCCGCCGCGGTGGGCTGCTGAACTGGGATCCCTTTGCCTGGAAACCCGCATCCAGCATGGAACCTCCTCGGCGGCGCTAAAAGGTGGATTGCAAGCCTAGCCCTCCTCCTCTGCTGGCGAAGGCTGATCCGCGCTGGCAGGCTGGGAGGCACTGCCCAAAGATTGCTCCAGGGCTAGGCGCTGCTCCATGACCCGCAGGAAATAGCCGCCCATCATCGCGCCGGAGAGCATTTTGGCCAAGCTCTCGCGGTTGGTGATGATCTGAACCCCGAATTGATCGGAGGGCAAGCTCCCCACCAAGCTGCGGATGTTGTGGCCCAAGATCTCCAGCACTTCCGGAGAAGAATTGCGGGCAATATCCTGAAAGACGCTGGGATCCTGAGATTGCAGGTATTGCCAGAGCCGGTTGTCGGGGCTCGGAGTTTGCACTGCCTCAAAACCAGGGATGAAGTTCAACGGGCTCGCCATGGAGTAACCCAGCTCCACAAACACAGCAGGTGTAGCCCAAACTAGGGCGCTCGGCCTGATCCCACAGGCCTTTGCCGTTCCCGGAATTTGGGCTATCCCAAAGGTAACACCCCATCCTCACCCTCTCCGGTACGGGATCCCACCCTTCTGCGGCGGCAAATGCCGTACCTAAGTAACGGCCGGGGATCAAGCGCTGGCTTCTGAGGTCTCCTCCTCGGCAACCAAGGCAGCGGGTACCACTGTAACTCCCACAATGCTGTCTTCCGGATCCAGGCGCTGCACCAGCACCCCGGTCGCCTCGCGGGACTGGGTGGGAATGGCCTTGGCCAACTGGCGCATGACAATGCCCCTGGCGGTTACCAACAGGATCTCGTCTTCGGCATTGACGATGCGCAGGGCCGCCAGCTCGTCCGACGCCTGGCGGAACTTGGTGGCGATCACCCCCTTGCCGCCGCGGTTTTGCTGGCGGAAATTGTCGATGGCCGAGCGCTTGCCCCGCCCTTCTTTGGTGATCACCAGCACCCAAGGGTTAGCCAGCTTCTCCCCCTCTCGCTCGGCAGCCATCACCGATTCGGCAGAGATAATATCCATGCTGACGATGTCATCGCCGGCGTTGAGGGTAATGGCCCGCACGCCCCGGGTGGCCCGTCCCAGAGGGCGCAGTTGCTCGTCATCCGCCGGGAAGCGAATGGACATGCCTTGGCGGGTCGCCATGACCACATCATCGCTGGAGCGGGCGCGGCGCACCCAGCGCAGTTCGTCGTTTTCTTCCAGAGAGATGGCAATCAGGCCGTTGGAGCGTACATTGGCAAAGGCGCTGAGGGCCGTTTTTTTGATGTAGCCGCCGCGGGTGAGCATCACCAGATATTCGTCGTCGCTGAACTGGCTCACCGGCACCATGGACGTAACCCGCTCTTCCCGGGTGATCGGCAGCAACTGAACGATGGCGCTGCCGCGGGCGGCGCGGCTCCCCTGGGGGATCTGGTGGGCGGGCAGGGTATAGACTACGCCCCGATTGGTGAAAAAGAGGATGGTGTCGTGGCTGCGACAGGCAAAAAACTGTTCGATGGCATCGTCTTCTTTGATGCGGGCGCCGGCTTTGCCGCGGGTGGCTCGCCCCTGCACCTGGAACTCCTCAAGGCCCATGCGCTTGATATAGCCCTGCTCGGTTAGAAAGATAACCGTCTCCCGATTTTCGATCAGATCATCCGTTCCCAGCTCCCCATCCTCCAAACAGAGGCGGGAACGGCGCGGGCTGGCAAAGCGGGCTTTGAGCTGCTGCAGCTCTTCGCTGATGATCTGCATCACCCGTTCTCGGCGGGCCAGAATATCCCGCAGGTCGGCAATTTGCCTCACCAAGTCTTCGTGCTCGGCCTGGATTTTTTCCGCTTCCAGGGCGGTGAGGCGGCGCAGCTGCATCTGCAGGATCCCGTCGGCTTGGGCTTCACTCAGGCCCAACACCGCCTGCAATTCCTCTCGGGCTGTGGCGGTATCGGCGGCTCCCCGAATGAGGGCAATCACCCGATCCAACTGCCCCAAAGCCAAGAGATAGCCCTGCAGCAGGTGATCCCGCTCCTCGGCTTTTTGCAGCTCGTAGCGGGTGCGCCGCTCAATGACCCCCTCTCGGAAGTCCAGAAAAGCCTGTAGAGCATCCCGCAGGGTCAGGGTGCGCGGCTCGCCGTTGAGGATGGCCAGCATGTTGACCCCGAAGTTGGCCTGCAGGGGGGTTTGCTTGTAGAGGTTGTTGAGCACCACCTGCGGCTGGGCATCCCGCTTTAGCTCGATCACCACCCGCATGCCGCTGCGGTCGCTCTCGTCGCGGATGTCGGCAATGCCTTCCAGTTTTTTCTCGTTGACCAGCTCGGCGATCTTCTCAATCATGGCTGCCTTGTTGGTCTGGTAGGGCAGTTCGGTGATGATGATGGCGTCCCGAACCGGTCGGCCCCGCTGCTCGATCGTCTCCACCCTGGCCACCCCCCGCAGGGTGATGGAGCCGCGCCCGGTGGTGTAGGCTTCGCGGATGCCCTCCTGGCCCATGATCAGCGCCCCGGTGGGGAAGTCGGGGGCGGGGATCCACTGCATCAACTCCAGGCTGGTCAGGTTGGGGTTGTGGATGAGGGCAATCAGGCCGTCCACCAATTCGCTCAAGTTGTGAGGCGGGATGTTGGTGGCCATGCCCACGGCGATGCCGGAAGAGCCGTTTAAGAGCAATTGCGGGATCCGCGCCGGCAGCACCAGCGGCTCTTGCTGGGATCCGTCGTAGTTGCCCACAAAATCGACGGTGTTGGCGTCGATATCCTGCAGCAGGGCTTCTTGGGCAAAGGCGGTCAGCCGACACTCGGTGTAGCGCATGGCCGCCGGCGGGTCGTTGTCTACAGAGCCGAAGTTGCCGTGCCCATCCACCAGGCGCTCCCGCATGGAGAAATCCTGGGCCATGCGCACCAGCGCATCGTAAACCGCCTGATCCCCGTGGGGATGGTATTTCCCGATCACATCCCCCACGACGCGGGCACACTTGCGAAAGGGGCGATCCGCCGTCAGGCCCAACTCGTGCATGGCGTAGAGAATGCGGCGGTGCACCGGCTTCAGGCCATCCCGCGCATCTGGCAAAGCCCTCCCGACGATCACGCTCATGGCGTATTCCAGGTAGGACTGCGACATCTCCCGCTGCAGGTCGGTGGAGATGATGCGCGCCGTCGATTCGTTGTCGCTCATGGGGTTGGGTTATCGTTGAGGGATCCCAGTCGGCCTTGGCGCAGTGGGTTCATGGAAGTTTATCGGGAAGTAAACCCTGACCGTGGCAGACTGAGGGTGATTGAGTTAAGCAAAGAATTTTTGTACTCCTAGTCTACCATTCGCCCTTTGTGAAGGCCGGCTGACTTCCAGCAGGAGATGCCCAGTGGTTCATCAGCAGCCCCAATCTGCAGCTTCTCAGGGATCCCGTCCCATCCGCATGGGACAACCGGGTGGCCATCGCCCTTTGGTGCGTCGTGGGATCCCTTCCCAGAGGTTGCGGGATCTGTATCACCTGTTGTTGACCCTCTCCTGGCCAGGTTTTTTGGGGGTGTTGGCTGGGGGGTATATCTTGGCCAATGTCGGCTTTGCATTGCTCTATTTGATCGGTACCAACAACATTGCCAATGCCCGTTCAGGCCACTTTGGGGATGCGTTTTTCTTCAGCGTGCAGACAATGGCCAGCATCGGGTACGGGGCTATGTATCCCCTCAGCCTTTACGCCAATCTCCTAGTTACCCTAGAAGCCATGTTGGGGGTGGCGGGCACGGCAGTGGCGACAGGTTTGGTCTTTGCTCGTATTTCTCGGCCCACCGCTCGGGTCATGTTTAGCCGGGTCGCCGTTATTCGGGTTCAAGATGGCTACCCCACCCTGATGTTTCGGGCTGCTAACCAACGCTTTAACCAGATTGTCGAGGCTCAGATTCGCCTTACCTTGGCCTGCAACCAAATCTCAGCAGAAGGGGAGTGGATGCGGCGGCTTTATGATCTGCGACTGGTACGCTCCACGTCTCCCATTTTTGCCATCACCTGGACGGTGATGCACCGGATTGAGCCGGATAGCCCTCTCTACGGCCTCACGGATCAGGATTTACAGATGGGCCAAGCGGAGCTGATCATTACCCTGACCGGCATCGACGACACCTTTTCCCAAACCATCCATGCTCGCCACTCCTACTTGGCCGATGAGATTCTCTGGAACCACCGATTTGCCGATATTCTCCACCTGGACAGCAATGGGCATCGCTATGTGGACTACTCTCACTTTCACACAACTCTACCGGCTCAAGCCCCATGCCCTCGCTTGGAGGGGAATCCTTGAGGGAAACTATAGAAGAAAATCTATTCTCTAGCATGATCTCTATAGTAACGTTCAATGATAGGCTGCCCATAGCGTGGAGGGCTTTGGGGCATGCTGAGCCAAGCGAAAGAACAACAGTCCGGCGGCAAGAGATTTCTGGATTGGCACCGACGTCTGAGCCTAGACAACTGGCGCGGGGATCTCTTCGGCGGGCTGACGACAGCGATTGTTTCCTTGCCGATGGCCTTGGCCTTTGGGGTGGCTTCGGGGGCAGGGCCGGTGGCGGGCTTGTACGGAGCAGTATGCGTGGGCTTTTTTGCGGCTCTGTTTGGGGGTACGCCCACGCTCATCTCCGAACCCACCGGGCCGATGACTGTGATGATGACGGCGGTGGTTGCTAATGTTACAGCTCGTTACCCGGAGCAGGGGCTGGGGCCGGCCTTCACCGTGGTGATGCTGGGGGGCTTATTTCAGATCCTGTTTGGATCCCTGAAACTGGGTAAATACATCACCCTCATGCCCTACAGCGTTATTTCCGGCTTTATGTCCGGGATCGGCTGGATCATGATTTTGCTGCAGATCCCGCCGCTTTTGGGCCACGCCAGCCAGGGGGGAGTGATTGGGGCGGTGCAGAACCTGCCGACCTACCTGCTCAACCTTAAGATGCCAGAGCTGGGGCTGGGGCTGCTGACGCTTGCCATCCTTTTTGGCTATCCCAAGCCCTGGCGACGGGTGGTGCCGCCGCAGTTGGTGGCTTTGGTGTTGGGAACGCTGGTGGCCAGCTTGTTCATGGCCGATTGGGATTTGCGGCGCATTGGCCCTATCCCCACCGGTTTGCCGCAGTTGCAGTGGCCGCAGTTGCCCTTTGCTTCCCTGGCCAACTTGGTGCTGGATGGGGTGGTGCTGGGGATGCTGGGCTGCATCGACACCCTCTTAACGGCAGTCATTGCCGATAACCTCACCCGCACCCGCCACGACTCCGACCAAGAGCTGATCGGGCAGGGGATCGCTAACTTGGTGTCCGGCTTCATGGGAGGGCTGCCGGGAGCAGGGGCAACCATGGGCACGGTGGTGAATATCCAGTCGGGGGGACGTACCCCTCTGGCGGGCGTCACCCGCGCCCTCATTCTGTTGATGGTGGTGCTGTTTGCCGCTCCCCTCACGCAAGGGATCCCAATGGCGGTGCTGGCAGGGATCGCCTTTAAGGTGGGGGTGGATATCCTCGACTGGAGCTTCCTCAAGCGGGCCCACCGCCTTTCCCTCAAAGGGGCAGCCATCATGTACGGAGTGATGTTCATGACGGTGTTTGTGGATCTCATCGCTGCAGTGGGAGTGGGAGTGTTTGTGGCCAACTTGCTCACCATTCAACGCCTCAGCGAGATCCACTCCGAAGAGGTGAAAGCCATTACCGATGCCGATGATGCGGTGGATCTCACTCCCCGTGAGAGGGAATTGCTGCGCCAGGGATGCGGGCAGGTGTTGCTGTTTTACCTGAGCGGGCCGATGATCTTCGGGGTTTCCCAAGCCATTTCCCGCCAACATCAGGCGGTGGCCTCCTGCCAAGCGCTGGTGGTGGATCTATCAGATGTGCCGATGCTGGGAGTTTCGGCGACGCTATCCTTGGAAAATGCCATCCGCGAGGCCCTGGATCGGGGCAAACAGGTGTGGATTGTTGGGGCCAAGGGCCGGATCCGGCAGCGCCTGGAAAACCTACATTTGCCGCTGCCCCCAGAGCGGTTTGTGGACAGCCGTGAGGTGGCTTTGGCCGAGGCTGTTGCCCAGTTGGGCTTGCCGCTCGAGGCCAGTCCCCTGGTTTGAGTAACCCCAATTGGCCTGAGCCACAAAGCTGCGGGATCCGTTTGCCAGATCTAGGTTAAGTCTGAGTCTATGCAATGGAAGGGTCGGGTCGCCTACTTGGCAACCATGCATCGCAAAGAGCAGGTCATCGGCCCTCTCTTGGCCGAACATTTGGGGATTCAAGTCCAAGTAGCAACTTTTGACACCGACCAACTGGGCACCTTCTCGCGGGAGCGGCCCCGACCGGGGGATCCCATCCACACTCTGCGCCTGAAGATTGCAAGGGCTTTGCAGGATCATCCTGAAGCTCTGGGCTTGGCCAGCGAGGGATCCTTTGGCCCCCACCCCCAGATCCCTTGGATCCCTTGGAATCAGGAGTGGGTCATGCTCAGGGTTTTTGAACCCGGCGCGGAGCCCTTGGAGCTGGTCGGCTATGCAGAGAGCACCCAAACCAATTTCAGCCATCGCTGGGTGCAGAGCTGGGCAGAAGCGCTGGACTTTGCCCAAAGGGCGGGTTTTCCCCAGCACGCCCTGATCGCCCTCGACCAGCCAGAAAAGCCCCAGGTTATCCACAAAGGAATCCAAGATGAAGCAACCCTGAAGCAGGTGGTGGGGGAGCTGCTGGCTCGGCAGGGTGGCCTGCATCTGGAAACCGACATGCGGGCCATGTGCAACCCAACCCGGCTCCAAGTCATCGCAGCCGCCACCCAAAACCTAATCGCCAAAGCCCAAAGCCTGTGCCCGGCCTGCGGCACTCCCGGCTACTGGCGGATCCGCTCGGTCTCTGGACTGCCCTGCGGCCAATGTGGCGCCCCCACCCCCGTGGCCAAGGCTTGGGTATATGGCTGTTCCCGCTGTTCCCACACCCACACCGAGCCTGTGGCAGAGCCCTGGGCGGATCCCGCTCAGTGTGCCTTTTGTAATCCCTAGCTTTGTCCCAAGCTTGACGTCAAGCCCAGGCTTTCATCCCCCCAGAGGGGCTGATGTAAGAAAATAGGGATCCAACCCAGTGGATCCCTACTTAGCAACTTGGATGTCAGCGCAGGGATTTTAAGAACTAGAAAGTAAACACAGCTCGCAAGACACCCACGCCGATGGTTGGATCGGTATCCCCAGACTTGCTAGGCCCACCATTGGGATTGCTCACAAAGTAGGCTGCCGGGGTAAGGGTGAGGTACTCGTTCACCGGGAAGCTGTAGTAAACATCCACGATGAAAGGACGGCTGTCAAAAACTCCCTCCTCGGTGCTGACAATCGGTTGGCCAAACACCACACCGCCCTGAGCACCCTCAATGAAGAGATCCGGGAAAGCAAAGCCAAACAGGAACCCGTTGAAATCTTCATCACCCGGATCAATGGTGCCAGCCGGTACCACGTTGGGCAAGTTGTAATCCACATTGCCAGCAGTAAACCAGCCGGATACGGTAATTCGAGGGCTAAGCTCCCAGTTGGCTGCCACCGAGAAAGCATTGACACGGGCAGAAACATCTACCGTCGTCGTCCGCAGAGGGCCACGGAAAAGGGCTGTACCGTTGGCCAAGAACTCAGGGCCATCGTTTGCCTTCTGCAGATAGGTACTGGCAAACTGCAGGTAGATCTCCAGGTTTTCGTTCGGCAGGAAGCCCAGCTCCACCGCGTGGGCACTGTCGCTACCGGTTATACCGCTGTCGCCGAAGCCCTTGCCCAAGGCTTGAGCGTTCCTGGTGCTGTAGCTGTAGGCCAAGCGTAGTTGATCCGAGAGTCGGTAGCGGAAGCCAAACAGAGCTCCACCTGGCACGTCCGCCGTGGAGTTGGGAGCATCAGCAAAGTCGGAGAGAGCTTCGAAGGGTGTGCTGTAGTTGAATACATCGAACACACCTGAGCCAACGATACCCGTGTAGATGGTAGCTGCTCGGTTGAAAGCTGGGAATTGGTAGATCAGCTTGGCCAGGGTGAAAGTGCCGCCGCCACGGCCGCCAAACTCAAGGCCGGGATCCCCCTCAAAGAACTCAGTCACAGCATCGCGAGCTTGGAGACGAATGCGCAGGCGATCGCGACCCACAAAAGAAGCATCGAAGTTCAAGCGTACCCGATAGGGAAGAGTCATGTTGGCTTGGTTTTGCTCTGCTACTACCTTCCCATCAACAACTCTGTCTTCCGTGAGAGCGCTGCCTACAACAGCGGCGATGACTTGGGCATTCAACTTGGTAACCGGGTTGAAGACCTTCCCTTTCAAATCAGTAACATCGGCTTCCAGGGCATCCACCCGCCCGCGCAGGGCTGCCAGCTCAGCAGCAAATTCCTCTTGCAAGCGCTGCAGAGTGGCCAAGTCTTCCTTGGAGACTTTGTCGGCCAAACCGGCTGCAATCAACTCATTGATGCGATCCAAGCAGGCGTTCATACCGGCGGCAAACTCAAAGCGAGTCATAGCCCGGTTGCCGCGGAAGGTGCGGTCAGGGTAGCCGGCAATACAACCGTAGCGCTCCACCAAGGATTGCAGGGCTTGGAAGGCCCAGTCGGTGGGCTGCACATCCGAAAGCTCAGAGATGGAGGTGACCGGCCCGGTAGCTTGGGCATAAGCCACTCCAGGGGTCAGAATCGCTGCTGCACCCAGAGTGCCGGCCAGCAGCGTTTTCCAGTAGTTCGCGTGTTTCGCGGGCATGTTTCTCTCCTTGTTCTTTTCCTCACACCTTTTTGGCTGTAGGGATGTCTTCTAGAGGTAACCAATTGCCTAACTCAAGAACAAGTCTGGCAACTGCGGACTTCGGTGAAGACATGATGTGGAGATTATGATACAGCCGAAGTCCACATCCTCTTGCTGTCCGGCCTGCCCTACAGTTAATGCGGTGTCCCCACATCTGTGGCCAAGACATGGGTATCTGTTCCCGCCATTCTCACACCTACACCGAGCCTGTGGCAAAGACCTGGGCAGATCTCACGCAGTGCGCTTTTTGTAGCCCATGGCCTCGTCTTAAGCTCAACCTCAAGCTCTTCAATGCCAGCATCCTTATCCCCACAGAGGAGTTGATTATTCTTATTCAATGAAGGGATCCAACCCAGTGGATCCCTACTTAGCAACTTGGATGTCAGCGCAGGGATTTTAAGAACTAGAAAGTAAACACAGCTCGCAAAGCCCCCACGCCAATGGTTGGGTCGTTGTCTCCGGGTCTGCCGCCATTGGGGTTGCTCACAAAGTAGGCAGCAGGCGTTAGAGTAATGTACTCGTTGACCGGGAAGCTGTAGTAGACGTCCACAACGAAGGGGCGAGTATCCCACACTCCGTCGTTGTCTGTGGTCACGATTGGCTGCCCAAATACAATCCCGCCTTTGGCACCCTCCACGAAGAGGTCGGGGAAAACAAAGCCAAGGAGGAAACCGTTAAAGTCTTCCTCTCCCGGATCCACAGTACCAGCCGGTACCACATTGGGCAGGTTGTAATCCACATTGCCAGCCGTAAACCAGCCAGACAAGGTAATGCGAGGGCTGATCTCCCAGTTGGCTGCGAACGTAAAAGCATTCACCCGTGCAGAGACATTGACCTGCGTTCTTCTTACCGGCCCGCGGAAGAGACTTTTACCCGTGGCCAGGAAGGTAGGACCGTCATTTGCTTGCTGCAGGTAGGTGGAAGCAAACTGAAGGTAAAACTCCAAGCCCTTGGTTGGCAAGAAGCCCAGCTCGACGGTGTGAGCGCTATCATCACCTGTCAAGCCACTGTCGCCAAAGCCTCTCCCCAGAGCTTGACCTCTTCTGGTGCTGTAGGCGTAGGCTAAACGAAACTGGTCGCTCAAACGGTAGCGAAAACCAAATAGGGTTCCGCTGGGCACATCTGCCGTAGAGTTGGGAGCATCGGCAAAGTCCGACAGAGCATCAAAGGGCGTGCTGTACTGCAGAACGCTAGACACCCCTGTACCTGTAATACCTGTGTAGATGGTAGCAGCGCGGTCGAAAGCAGGAAATTGATAAACCAGCTGGGCAAGAGTAAAGGTACCGCCCGCACCTCCTTGGAAGCCAACGCCTGGGTCACCCTCAAAGAAGGTAGTAACCGCATCGCGAGCTTGTAGGCGGATACGCAAGCGATCCCGGCCAACAAAGGAGGCATCGAAGTTCAGGCGTACCCGATAGGGAAGAGTCATGTTTGCCTGATTTTGCTCGGCTACCACTCTTCCTTGTACGACCCGGTCTTCTGTAAGAGCGCTGCCGAGAATTGCGGTAATGACCTGAGCGTTAAGCTTGGTAACTGGGTTGAAGATCTTCCCTTTCAGATCGTTAATCTCAGCCTCTGCCGCATCCACCCGCCCGCGCAGGGCTGCCAGCTCAGCAGCAAATTCCTCTTGCAAGCGCTGCAGAGTGGCCAAGTCTTCCTTGGAGACTTTGTCGGCCAAACCGGCTGCAATCAACTCATTGATGCGATCCAAGCAGGCGTTCATACCGGCGGCAAACTCAAAGCGAGTCATAGCCCGGTTGCCGCGGAAGGTGCGGTCAGGGTAGCCGGCAATACAACCGTAGCGCTCCACCAAGGATTGCAGGGCTTGGAAGGCCCAGTCGGTGGGCTGCACATCCGAAAGCTCAGAGATGGAGGTGACCGGCCCGGTAGCTTGGGCATAAGCCACTCCAGGGGTCAGGATCGCTGCTGCACCCAGAGTGCCGGCCAGCAGCGTTTTCCAGTAGTTCGCGTGTTTCGCGGGCATGTTTCTCTCCTTGTTCTTTTCCTCACACCTTTTTGGCTGTAGGGATGTCCTCATAGAAGCGACAAACTGCCTACCTCAACAACGAGCCTGGCAATTGGGGACTCTGGGAAGACATAATACAGCCGAAGTCCACATCGTCTACCACTTTACACACTTTCTGGGCAAGACTCAATGCAAGACCCAACTGCGGTAGATGATCGAGGCTCGATATCCACTACTCTACCTCAGGGATCCGGCTCTGGCTAGCGGGTGTATCCCAAACCAAGACAGAGCTCCTAAGCCACAAACTCTGGTGGAAATGGGCGGTACCGGACTCGAACCAGTGACATCCTGCTTGTAAGGCAGGCGCTCTACCGCTGAGCTAACCGCCCCCGAGGGATCCCAGCCCACCGAGTTTAGCATTCCCAAGGGACTATTTCCCCATACCCAAGCTCTGCGCCTTCTGGTACACCTTCCCCTCTGTGAGCAGGGAAGGGGCAATGCAGATCTCCACCTGCTGCATTTCTCGGAGATTGGCAGCCCCCAGGGTGGCCATGCTGGTGCGCAGGGCGCCCAAGAGGTTGTGGGTACCGTCGTCCAGGCGGGCGGGGCCGCGCAAGATTTCTTCCAAGGTGCCGGTGGATCCCACGCGGATGCGGGTGCCGCGGGGCAAGATGGGGCTGGGGGTGGCCATGCCCCAGTGAAAGCCGCGACCGGGGGCTTCATGGGCGCGGGCCAGGGGGGATCCGATCATCACTGCATCGGCTCCACAAGCGATGGCCTTGCAAATGTCGCCACCGGTCACCAATCCGCCATCGGCAATCACAGGGACATAGGTGCCGGTTTCCGCCAAAAACTGCTCCCGTGCAGCGGCACAGTCGGCAATCGCTGTAGCCTGTGGTACCCCCACCCCCAACACGCCGCGGGAGGTACAGGCAGCCCCCGGGCCGATCCCCACCAAGACACCGGCAGCTCCGGCCTGCATCAGCTCCAAGGCAACATCGTAGGTAACGCAGTTGCCCACCACAACAGGAATGGGCATCGACCGGCAAAATTGGGCCAGATCCAGCAGTTCCATGCCTTCGGGAACCTTGTGGTGAACGGAAACCACCGTGGCCTGAACGAAAAACAGATCCCCCCCGGCTTCAGCCACCAGGGGGCCGTATTGGGCGGCGTGGGCGGGCACGCAGCTAGCGGCGGCAATGGCGCCAGCAGCTTTGATCTGGCGGATGCGTTCTTGGATTAGCTCTGGCTTCACCGGCTCGCTGTAGAGGCGCTGCATTAGGGGCACAAACTCGTCTTTGCCCACCGACGCAATCTGATCCAAAATCTCATCGGGATCGGCGTAGCGGGTTTGGATCCCATCCAGGTTCAACACCCCGAAGGCCCCCAGCTCCGAGAGCAAAATGGCCATTCGCACATCCACCACGCCATCCATGGCGCTGGCGATGATGGGGATTTGCCGTTGGATCCCTCCCAGGGTGAAGTGGGTATCCACCAGGCTGGGATCCAGCGTTCGTCTGCCTGGGGCCAGCGCGATTTCATCCAGCCCGTAAGCGCGTCTTGCCTGCCGATTGCGGCCCAGTTGCACGTCCATTTTTCCCCTGTTCTGCGGATCCCTTGTTTTTATCATGCCGCCAAGGAGGGATCCAAGGCTAGCGAGAGTTTTGTTCTTCTGGTTGGGATTTCCACCTGCGATCCCGGAGCGGGTCTCAATCAGCCTCAGAGGTTCGAGGGGGCAAGGGCGTGAAAATGTGCCCTTCTTGCAGGTTGCCGAAACTGCGGCAGCGCTCGGATCCCCAGCGGAACCCGTAGAGGGCGATGTAAGCACACATCAAGGCATCCACTTGATCTTCGTAGTTTTTGAGCCGACGGCCCTTGAGGGATCCCACCTTCACTTGGAGCAGCTCTTCGTGATCCTGGAGAGCCGGGTCAGCGGCAGCCAGAGAGCGCAGATGATGCTGGTAAAGTTGCCAAGCTTGTTGCCGTTCCGGCCAGGTGCGTCGGGGGCGAGCCTTGTATTTCAGGGTGCGGCTGAGGCCGAAGAGACTGACCAAGGCGCTGTGGGGGAAGACCTCGGTCACTTGGCGGGTAAGCTTTCCTCGCTCGATGTTGGCCTGCTCCCGAAAGCCATAACTGGCTAGGGCTTGCACCAAGGCTTCCCCTCTCACTTGGCCGTCCTTTGCCAGTAACCGGCGGTTGGCTGGGTGGGCCCCGGCTGCGTAGGCGCGAAACACCTGGTTCAGTTCTGCCTCGGCCCGCCGTTGTCCTGTGAGGTTGGGAACCCGCAAGGGCGCATCCACCGCCACCAAGCAGGGATCCCCTCCCGCCTGAGCTTGAATGTAGTCCAGGATCTCCTCATCCGTCTGGAGAATGCGGCTATCCACCAGATAGCCTGTCAAGTTCTGCCTGCCGGGATCCCCGAGCTGGACTCGCAGCGTGGCCAGACCGGAAGGGTTGCGGGGCGACCAAGCCAGATCCAGGCCAATGCAAATCAACTGAGCCACACCGCCTTCCCCTTTTCCTCAAGTTCGACAGATCAAAGCCATTTCCAAGAGCCAGTTTGAGGCAGTTCCCGATTGCATGGCTCCGGCGCCCTCACCCCCAGCCCCTCTCCCAAAGGTAGAGGGGGATCAACGTCACAGACAGTTGCGCTGCTGTTGCATGGGTATTGGGAATGATCCCGCCAGCTCGCCTGTCTTGATAAAAAATAAAAATCCATAAAAAAGGGATCCCACCAGGGGATCCCGAAAGATTCATCCAAGATGCCTGGCCAGGAAGCGAAGTGCCCATGGGCTCTTCGGTGAGCCTCAGGGATCCACCTCGCTGTGGCGGTCAACGGATTAGTAGTCGTAGTCACTCATGCCGCTGCCGCTGCTTGCCGGTGTGTTGGTCTTGGGCTCCGGCTTGTCCACCACGATCGCTTCAGTGGTCAGCACCATCCCCGCAATGGAAGCAGCGTTTTGCAGGGCAGAACGGGTAACCTTGGCCGGGTCTACAATGCCCGCCTCGAACATATCCACGAAGGCGTCGTTCTGAGCATCGTAGCCGGTGTTGAAGGGCTTGTCTTTCACCCGCTCCAGCACAATGGAGCCGTTTTGGCCGGCGTTCTCAGCAATGCGGCGCAGCGGAGCGCCCAGAGCGCGGGCGACCAGGTTGGCCCCCACCAGTTCATCGCCGGACAGATTGGCTTGCGCCCACTCGGTTACCACCGGGATCAGGTGTGCCAAGGTGGTGCCGCCGCCGGGAACGATCCCTTCTTCTACCGCCGCTTTGGTGGCGTTGATGGCATCTTCCAGGCGCAACTTGCGGTCTTTCATCTCGGTTTCAGTGGCCGCGCCCACTTTGATCACTGCCACACCGCCGGAGAGCTTGGCCAGGCGCTCTTGCAGTTTTTCTTTGTCGTAGGTGGAGTCGGTTTCCTCAATTTGGCGACGAATTTGCTCGCAACGGGCTTTCACAGCCGCTTCGTTGCCTTCCGCCACGATGGTGGTATTGTCTTTGGTTACCGTGACGCGACGGGCAGTGCCGAAGGAATCGAGGCGAGCGTTCTCCAGCTTCAGGCCGCGCTCTTCGCTGATCACCTCACCGCCGGTCAGGATGGCGATGTCTTCCAGCATGGCCTTGCGGCGATCCCCAAAGCCAGGCGCTTTCACCGCCACCACGCTCAGCACACCCCGCAGCTTGTTCACCACCAGGGTGGCCAGCGCTTCTTTCTCAATGTCTTCGGCGATGATCAGCAGGGGACGACCGGCGCGAGCCACTTGCTCCAAAACCGGTACCAGGTCTTGAACCAGGGTGATCTTCTTGTCGGTGATGAGGATGTAGGGGTTTTCCAGAACCGCCTCCATCCGCTCGGTGTCGGTGACGAAGTAAGGGGAGATGTAGCCCTTGTCGAAGCGCATCCCTTCCGTCACTTCCAGCTCGGTGGTCATGGACTTGCCTTCTTCCAGGGAGATCACCCCTTCGCGGCCCACTTTGTCCATGGCTTCGGCAATCATGCGGCCCACCTCTTCATCGTTACCGGCGGAAATGGCCGCCACCTGGGCAATGGCTTTGGAATCTTCCACCGGGCGGGCATGCTCGGCGATCTTGTCGACCAAGAACTTCACCGCCTTGTCGATCCCTCGCTTCAGGGCAATTGGGTTGGCGCCGGCAGCCACGTTTTTCAGACCTTCTTTCACCATGGCGTGAGCCAAGACCGTGGCCGTGGTGGTGCCATCCCCAGCCGTGTCATTGGTCTTGGAAGCCGCCTGCCGGATCAAGGAAACGCCGGTGTTCTCAATGTGGTCTTCCAGCTCAATTTCTTTGGCAATGGTTACCCCGTCGTTGATGATTTGGGGGGCGCCAAACTTCTTCTCCAGCACGACGTTGCGCCCTTTGGGACCCAGGGTAACGGCTACGGCTTCTGCCAAAATATCCATGCCGTGCTCTAGAGCGCGGCGGGCTTCTTCACTGAAGATGATTGATTTGGCCATAGTCAACCTCTCCGATGCAAATGCAGGTAAGGGTGAAACAGAGTCTTAAGGATTCAATCGTTCGTTGAACTGCTGCTGAATCACTGACCATTACTGAACAATGGCGAGAATGTCCCGCTCGGCCAACAGCACATATTCATCGCTGCCCAGCTTGACTTCGGTTCCGGCATACTTGGAGTAGAGCACTTTGTCGCCGGCTTTCAGTTCCATCGGGATCAGCTTGCCCTCGTCGTTGCGCTTGCCAGGGCCAACAGCAACCACTTCCCCCACCTGGGGCTTTTCCTTGGCAGTGTCCGGCAAGAAGATCCCACCTGCGGTTTTCTCGTCCTGCTGAGCGATTTTGACCAGCACGCGGTCGCCCAGCGGCTTCAGGGTAGAGACGTTAAGAGCTACTGCAGCCATGACGAATGTCCTCCGTGATCCTAAAGCACGAAGCTGAAGTTTTCATTTCCATTAGTTCCACTTCCCCGAAGGGAAGCGACTTAGCACTCTCGACTTACGAGTGCTAGTTTATCAGCCAACTTTCTGGCCTGACAATAGCCTTTGTCAGCGGGATCCCGCTTTTGGCAGGTGCGGTCGGGGTGCGGATCCCCCTACTTTGGGGTCTGCTGTGGGATCATGACCTGAGTTGGGCTTGGTTGAGAAGGTGTGGATCCCGTTTTTTCAGGTGGATGCATTTACGGCGGTGCCTTTCGGCGGCAATCCGGCAGCGGTGTGTCTGCTGCCCCAGGAGTTGCCAGAGGCGCTGATGCAAGCCATTGCGGCGGAGAACAATGTATCGGAGACGGCTTTTTTACTTCCCCAGGGATCCCAGGGCGAGGTTCCCCACTATGGGCTGCGCTGGTTTACGCCGACGACGGAGGTGGATCTCTGTGGCCACGCCACCTTGGCTGGTGCCCATGTGCTGTTCACCGAGGTGCATCCTGAGGCGGAGAGGGTAGCCTTTTCCACCCGCAGTGGCCTGTTGCAGGTGCGGCGGCAAGGGGATCGCCTGGCCATGGATTTTCCTGCTCGCAGTCCGGAACCTTGGCCAGAAGCCAAGGAGCAGGTGGCAGCGGCTTTGGGGATCCCACCTGTGGAGCTGTACCGCGGGGGTATGGGGGTGGCGGTGCTGGCTTCGGCGGGACAGGTGCAGCAGGTGCAACCGGATCTGGCCCAGGTTCAAGCACTCCCCGTTCCGGGGTTGATCGTCACAGCCTCTGGGTCGGATCTAGAGGATGGGCCGGATTTCGTCTGCCGCGTTTTTGCCCCTCGGCTGGGGATCCCGGAGGATCCGGTGACGGGATCCGCCCAGTGTCTTTTGATGCCCTATTGGGCCAAACGCCTGGGCCGACTTGATTTGAAGGCTCACCAGCTCTCGGCCCGCGGGGGCGAGCTGTGGTGCCGAGATCGAGGCTCACGGGTGGAGATTGCTGGGCAAGCGGTGCTGGTGATCAGAGGAGAGCTGAGGCTGCCTTAGAACCGTTGTCGACTAGGGTGCTAGCGGCAGGGAACAAGGCCTCCGGCCCGCTAGGGCGAGCAGTTGAAATAGATGGTAATAAAAACCACGACTGCTATCAGCCCTACAGAACAAAAAACACCTCGGATACCTCCGAGGTGCAGGCCAGGAAAGAGCTTGAGCTAGCCAAGGATTTCGGCGGCTTGAATGAGCTCCACCTGCTTTTTCTTGAGCACCAATAAGAGCTGGGCAATCGTAACGGCTGCCAGGAAAGCCACCAGCCATTTCACCCGCTCCGGGCTTTGCAGCACCAGATCCCGCTCCACCTGGCCAAAGCCGCCCACATTGGGATTGTTGGTGACGGGATCCCCTTCTTTGACGCTGTCGCCAACAGCAACCACCAGTTCCGGCCCAGGCGGCACCACCAGGTTTTGGATCCCACTTTCGCTCTCGAAGCTGAGAACCCGCGTGCCCGGCAGCTCGTATTCCGGGGGCACCAGGCTGGCCAATTCAGCCGGCAGATCGCTGATATCGGAGTTGAGGGTGGCGATGTTGACTAGACGCCCGGTGGCCGGAGCGCGGAAAACGTTGTTGTTGCTGAGGCTGCCGTCGGGGTTAAGCTGACCGCGACCTCGGTTGGCCCCGATGTAAACGCGATACTTCATGAAGGCCACCGAGGGATCCTCTTTCGGGTCAGGGGCCACCACTGGAAAGACGATTTCTTGATGCTGCTCGCCCGGCAAAGGCCCGACCAGGAGGATGTTGGGCTTCGCGTCGCTGTAGGGGGTGATGTAGGTCTCGGCAGTTTCTTGCCGTTGTTCCTCGGTCATCTCGGCTTCGGTGGCTAAACGGAAGCCCTCCGGCAAGACCACCACCGCGCCCACATTCAACCCACCCTTGCTGCCGTCTGCCAGCACCTGCTGCTTGCTCAGGTCATAAGGGATCCCAACTTTGATGGTGAACACCTGGCCGGGGGTGACGGCCTGGGGCACCTCGGCGCGAGTGGGCATGGCGTTCAGGTGGCAGTTGGCACAGACAATTTTTCCAGTCGCCTCGCGGGGGTTGTCGTAGGCCATCTGGGCATAGTAGGGGTAGGCTGCCGCCGGACGTGCCCCCATCCCCAGCAACAGCAGCAGCCCACAGAAGGCCAAGCAGATTCGCTTCATAACTCTCAGCTCAGAATGAATTTCCATCACAGGTTTAGGACACAGTCTTGGAACAGCCATCTCGACAATTTGCCCCAAATCGTTCGGCAAAAGCCGGCACAGCCAGCGGGATCCCTTGCCCTTTAGGTTTCCCGGAAATCGGGGCCTTGCCAAGGGCTGAAGCGGACGTTGTCGCCATCCACAGTGGCGCTCACCAGCTCCAGCGAGCGGGGAGCCGGTCCCCGGATCACCTTGCCATTGGCCGCATACTGGGATCCGTGGCAAGGGCACTTAAACAAGTTTTCCCCCACATTCCAGGGCACCACGCAACCGAGGTGGGTACAAACCGCGTTGAGGCCATAGTTGGCCACCGCCCCGTTGTCGATCACGATGTAGGTGGGATCCCCTTTCAAACCTTGGGCCAGCACCCGGTCCGTGGCAGCATGGGTGGCCAACAGCTCACTGACACTGATGGGCTTGCCGAGAGCGTCCTGAGCTATGAGGCCCTCACCCCCTCCACCGGAAGAGGGCGGGATAAAGTACTTCACCACCGGGTAGAGGGCGCCCACCACCACGACTCCCACAGAGCCGCTGAGCAGGGCATTGAGAAGAACCCGCCGGCTCATGGGGGGCGCTTCAAAGTTGCTAACCGCTTCCGTCATAATGGCAAATGCAGACCTGAGAAGTTTTAACGTTCGTTGACAAGCGACATCATCCTAACCGACCCCTCTGGCCAATATCGTTAAGAAATGCAACGCTGTAAGAGGCCGTGGCCTTCCTTCCCAAGGTGAGCGGCCCACCCAGCGCGATTGGAGCCAGATCCAAGCCAGCCTCAGACAAGTCTGATGAAGGGATCCGACTTTCAAGCTTTGTTGCGCGAGAAGTGGGGCTGTTCCTACGACGTACAGTTGCGCCGTATCCAGCAGAAGGTGGTGCTGCTGGTGATGTGGCGCTACCTGGAGCAGCCCTCCTTTCCCTTGAGCGAGGCGGAGTATCTGGCCCACTTGGAGAACGTGCTGGCCCATTTGCAGGCTTGGGGGGTGTGGGAAGCGGTGCGTCGGGAAATCGAAGCCACCCGTCAGAGACCTCGTATGGGCAAGGCGGTGGCCATTCCTCTGGATTTGCAGAAGGTGGGGGAGCGGGTCTCCGAGTGGTTGCTGTGAGTTCTCCGGGGGAGAAAAAAGTCCAAGCAAACCCAAGCGCCGGATTCTCCGGCTGGGCAAGAAACTCGAATGGGTCTCAGCTCAAACGGCAGACCGGGAGTTTGCCCAACGGCCATGACCTCTCTAGAGGGGACGCGGCTTGCGCACTTGTTCGGTTTCGGGGCGATCCTGCTGAGCTTTGGATTCCAAAAGTTGGCGGAATGCCGGCTCGTCCAGACGGTAGTCCCGCTGCTCGATCAAATCCCGGTCGGTTGAGTAAATGGTGTCCGACTCTGGCACAACTTCTTGACGGCGGAAGCGGCGGGCAAAGTTGAGTTTGCGCAGCAGCGCCTCTGTGGGATGCTGCAGATGCTCTCGCCAAAGCTGCCGGACACGATTGCGACGCTCCACTCCCTGGTTGCGGATTTGCAAGGTCAACCACCGAACGGCGGGCACCGCCAAAAACAGCGTGCCGTAGAGGAAGAGGAAGCCGATCAACGGGTAGATGAAGGCCAAAAAAGCATTGCTGCCGGCTGCCGCTGCCACCTCCTCCCGTGCCCCATAGAGAATGGCGGCCAGAAAGAAATTGAGAACTCCCAAGCCTCCTGCCAGGGTCAGTTGACCAGGCGTGGCCCGGCTGAACACCCAAGGTTTCTCCTGCAACACCTCAGGGATCCCCTTGGGCTTGCGCTCTGAGGCGGCCACCTGCAGCTCTGGGAAGCGGTAGACAATGTCCCCATCCTCGCTGACCTCCGGCTGGCCGTCGAACTTGAGCAAAATGGGCAGCATGTAATCTTCGTATTCCAAGGCCGGGGATCCCGGCTCCACATCCAGGTAGGGCAACACCTGTTCCGCTGCGATCACCCCCCCATTGGCACGAATCAGTTGGCCAATGAGGGCATAGCGCTCCTCCTCCAGGTTGGCATTGGGATCCCCGTCCCCAAAGAGGAAGCTGTACACCGCTTCCAGGAAGTTCAGCTCGGATTTTTGCGGCTGGCGGGGGCGCGTCCGACCGGAGTAGCTGCCATAGTAGGGATAGGGATCCCAGAAGGGGTTGCCGATCCAAAGGTTGGGGAAGTAATAAAACCCTATCCCCCGCGATCGGCTGCGATTGTCCTGCTCGCGGCTGCTGGCCATTTGCAAGGCAATCAACGCTAGGACAATCAAGACAATTGACACCACCAGCAGAATGCCAAAGGAGATGCGCAACCCATAGAGGAAGCCCCCCCACAACCGGCGACGCAGGGCTGCTAGCCGATCCTGCTGCTCCTTGCGCTTGAGAATGCTGCGAAAATCCGGTGGAAAAACGTAGGTAATCTCCCCCTGCCGGGAAACCTGGAGATGCCCCTCCGCCTTTTGGGCCAAATTCAGCAGCTCTTGTTTGGCCTCGTGTAGAGCCAAGCCCGTGCTGGATGCAATATCTCCCAGCGTGACCCGCAGGCCCAACTGCTCCACTGCATCCATCACCAATGTTTGTGTAGCCACTCTTAACCTCCGCTTTCTGCCCCAATTGCCGAGGAGCCTGTCGGGATCCCTGGACGCAGATCCGCTCCCCTGAGCTAGACCTAGCGTCTCCTCTATTCCCAGTATCTGATACATTCACGCTGAACTCTCCTGAACATGGTTCAGGAAAGAAGCGATCGCATCCTGCCTATCTCTGTTCGCGTCAGCGGGACGGAGTCCAAACAGGAAGGCGGTATCCCGCAAAGCCCTGAGGAATACCCCCCGAGCGCTTTCCCCCTTCACTTCCCGGCAACCGTTGCGGTGGACTCAAGGATCAGGGGGAAACTTGGTCTACTATATCCCTCTCAATGACTTTTGCCAAACCGCCTAAAGCTCAGTAAATTCAGCAAAGTTCAGGGTTTTGGGGGTTAGAGGCATGCTCCCCACTAACCCAGCAGCGGCGAGGGTTATACCCCCCTCTAGGGCAGCCAAGCCATCACGGCCAGCAGGGTCGAGAGGATCCCGATCAACACCCAGATGAGGGGCTTAGTGTCCAACGGGGGATCCGCTGCCCGGCGGCTGAGGGGATCCCCAGAAGGAGCGCCAGATCTTGGGGAAGGGCCTTTGCGTTGAGAGCGCCCATAGGCCAAGCGGTATTCCGGGGGATCAGCTTCCTCCAGCCGGCTGAGATCGGGAATTTCGCTCAACCACTCCGCTGGACGCCGCAGACGAGGGGCTTGCCAGATGCCCAAGACATAGCGAGCCTGCTGGGCAACTTCTGGATCTGGGTTGCGCAGCAAGGTTTGGGCCAACAGGATGGCCTCCTGCGTTTCGCCAAGGGCTTCTTGGGCCAGGGCCTGCCAGAGCCGTAGCTTACCCGACTGCGGATAGCGGCTTTGGGCCTGCTTAACCTCCTCTAGCGCCTGCCGGTATTGTCCTCGCTCGAACCTCAACTGGATCAGAGCCAAGTGCTGAGACAATCTCAGGTCTTTGGGAAGCGTCATGCTCAGGATCCGCAGGTTAGCTAGACCGCCGGGAAGCCCCGTCCTCTCTCGCTTTAGCGGCGCGGAGCGCTTTGCATCAGCATGAGTGCGGGAGTAGGTCACGTCAGCTTCTGTTCTACCCCAAACCCCACCAGCAACAGCTCCTGCAAAGGCTGACCCTGAGGGGGACGTTGGTAGGTAAGGATCTGCCGCAGGCGCAGGCGCGGATTCAGTAGAGTGATGGTATCTACAGCAACCACACGAGTGTAGGTGGTGGTCATCACCAGTTGCAGGGATCCAGGATCAAACCGGAAAGCCGCCACCATCGGGCGATCTTCCTCGTAGGCCCGATCCCGCAGGTAGTCTCCCTGCAGCCCCAGGGGGGTTTCCTGCCGAGGGACGAACAGCATGTTCAGCTCTTGCCCGGCCTCCTCCCCCGTTTCGGAAACGGTCTCAAAAGCCAAGTGAAAGCCCAAAAAACCATCCACGTTGTGGTTGGGGTAGTTGTTGTCGGTGAGCACCTTGTGCTTGAGCTCAGGGGTGAGAGTGCGAATGGTGAACTCGGTGCGGGAGCGCTCCACCTCGCCACGGTCTAGGTAATGGTAGGTGCGCTCTGTGCGCCAAGCCCCAATGCAGCAGTTGAAAAAGTGGTGAAATTGCTGGATAGCGTTCATGCGGGCGGGAGCGGACAGAGTCAGAAACCGGCGCTGGAGCCGAGAAGTGGCCCAGAAAACCCTGCCTCTGATCCTAAAACGAATCGAAAACAACCAGGAATCCAAATCCTGAATGCCAACGATTGAGATCTGGGTCTGGAGCGGGATCTCCTCCCTCACCCGCTTTTGGCCACCGGGATCCCTTGGGTCTGCCCCAACAACTCCAAGGCTCGCTGGAGCTGGATGTCCTCCGGCCCGGCCAAGGTTTCCGCCGTCAGAGGAACGGATCCCTCCGCCACCACCACATCGGGCTGGATCCCCTGGCGATGGATGTCGTGGCCGCTGGGGGTAAGGTACTTGGCCGTGGTCACCGCCAGCCCCGATCCATCCGCCAGCTCCAGCAGGGATTGAATCAGACCCTTGCCAAAGGTGCGCGTTCCCACCAGTTGAGCTCGCCCACTGTCCTGAAGTGCCCCGGCCAACACTTCACTGGCACTGGCGCTGCCCTGGTTCACCAAGACCACCAGCGGCGCCTCTGTGAGCACCTCGCCGGTGGCGGGAATGCTGTCTTGAATGCCGTGGCGATCCGTCACCAGCACAATGTCACCCTTGGGGATCCAGAAGCGGGCGATCTCAATGGCCGCCTGCAAGAGTCCCCCCGGATTGTTGCGCAAATCGAGAATGTAGCCCCGCACCCCTTGAGCTTCTGCGGCCCGAATGGCTTGGCGGACTTGAGCGGCAGCATTGCCGTTGAACTGGCTGAGGCGAATGTAGGCCACCGATCCCTGAGGCAGCTCAAAAAAACGGGTGCGCACGGGGTTGATGGTGATCGATTGGCGTACCAGCTCCACCTCCCAAATGCGATCCTGCCGCTTCAGCTTCAAGGTAACCGGCGTGCCACTGCGCCCCCGCATCCGCTCGGCCACTTCGTCCAGGCTCAGCCCCGCCACCGGCACCCGATCCACCGCCAAAATCTCATCCTGGGGTTGGATCCCGGCCTGCTCGGCAGGAGTGCCTTCCATGGGGGCAATCACCCGCACCGCCCCCTGCTCATCGATGGCAATCTGCAAGCCGACACCGCTCAGCTCGCCGGCTGTGGAGGTCTGCAGGCTGAGGTAGTGCTCTTTATCCAGAAAGCGAGTAAAGGGATCCCCCAGAGTGGCCAACATCTCCTCAATGGCCTGATAGGTCTGCTTGCGCTCCTTTAAGGGCCGGGAGAGAAACCGTTGCCGCACCTGCCACCAGTTTTGCCCGTTAAACCCCGGATCCACATAGGCCCGATCCACATAGGCCCAAGCCTGCGCCAGCAGTTGCTGCTCTTCTCCCCAGCGGCTGGCCTGCCCTGGACAGGCGCCAATGCCCAAACTCGCCCAGAGCAAACACCCAAGCAAGACAATGCGGATCCCCCACCCTCTCCAGCGGATCCCTGTGTATCTCGGCTTCTGCACAACCATCGATCCCAAAAAAACATTAAGAAACATGAACAAAACGCAATATCGAAAACTTGCCTGGCCTCCTGGGATCGAGATCTTCGTCCCCAAGCTGAGCCCGACGCCAGGATGGTGTTAAAAGATTGTGTTACATTGCTGAGTGGAGTGGGCTTGCCCCGCCCTCGAGATCCAATTTCAAGAATTGCAGGCATTATGAGCAAAGTTTACGACTGGTTGGACGAGCGGCTGGAGATTACGCCTTTCGTCGACGACGCAACGGGAAAATTCATTCCGCCTCACGTTAACATCTTCTACTGCCTCGGCGGGGTGACGCTGGTGTGCTTCTTAATTCAGTTTGCCACCGGCTTCGCCATGACGTTTTACTATCGTCCGACGGTGGCCGAGGCTTTTGAGTCGGTGAACTACATCATGACCCAGGTGAACTTCGGCTGGCTGTTGCGCTCCATCCACCGTTGGAGCGCCTCCATGATGGTGCTGATGATGATCCTACACACCTTCCGGGTCTATCTGACAGGGGGATTCAAAAAGCCCCGTGAGCTGACCTGGGTAACCGGCGTGATCTTGGCGGTGCTGACCGTCTCCTTTGGCGTTACCGGCTACTCCCTGCCCTGGGATCAGGTGGGCTACTGGGCAGTCAAGATCGTCTCAGGTGTGCCCAGTGCCATTCCGGTGGTGGGCGACTTGTTGGTGCAACTGATCCGGGGCGGCGAAGCGGTTGGTCAAGCTACCCTGACTCGCTTCTACAGCTTGCACACTTTCGTGCTACCCTGGCTGACCGCAGTCTTTATGACCATGCACTTTTTGATGATCCGCCGCCAAGGCATTTCTGGGCCTTTGTGAGCAAGGTTTGACTCCCAGACGCCTTTGACTTTCCTGGTAACTGGGATCTCTAACTGCCCCTTTTTCAGAACTTTTGTCCCTAGATAAGGAGAACTCTCATGGCTGTCTCAAAACAGGTGATAGCGACCGAGGCCATTACCCGCAAGGTTGATCTAGACAACCCCAAAGTTGTAGCCAAGCTGAAGAAAAACATGGGCCACATGACCTATGGTGAGCCCGCTTGGCCCAACGATTTGCTCTTTATGTTTCCGGTGGTGATCCTGGGCACTATTGGAGTGATCGTTGGCCTGTCAGTCATGGATCCGGCAGGTGTAGGGGAGCCGGCGGATCCCTTTGCTACGCCTCTGGAAATTCTGCCGGAATGGTATCTCTACCCCGCCTTCCACATCCTGCGGATTGCTCCCAACAAGCTGTTGGGAATTGCTCTGATGTCTGCCATTCCTGTGGGTCTCTTGTTTGTGCCCTTCATCGAAAACGTCAACAAGTTCCAAAACCCCTTGCGCCGCCCAGTGGCGACAACGGTGTTCCTGATCGGCACCTTGGTCACCCTCTACCTGGGCATAGGTGCCACCTTGCCCTTGGATAAGTGGGTCACCTTGGGCTTGTTCTAAAAGAACATCTGGGACTCCCGCTTGATGGGTTGATCGTCATCATCACCATCAGAATCACCATCAGAGTGCAGCAGGTTGGTGGCCAGGCTGCACTTTCTCTTTTGGAGAGCTTTTTAGAGGAGTTGTCTGCAAACCTGTGTGCCAAGGGATGGGCAAGTCCGCCGAAATGGTAGTATCTCTACGCCCTCATCTTCAGCTTGACCGCTCATGAGCACTTCTTCTTCAACTGCTCGAACCTATCGGATCACAGCCCTTGCCGGAGATGGCATCGGCCCCGAAATCATGCGGGTGGGACGAGCCGTTTTGGATGCAGTTGCCCGGCAGATGGGATTTGCTCTCCAGTGGCAAGAGGGCCTAATCGGCGGGGCTGCCTACGACCAGACTGGGGATCCCTTGCCGGCAGAAACCCTGAAAATGGCTCAAGAGAGCGATGCCGTTTATCTGGCTGCTGTCGGCGACTTCAAGTATGACGCTCTGCCTCCTGAGAAACGCCCGGAGCGGGCCTTGTTGGGCTTGAGGGCGGGGCTGGGGCTGTTTGCCAACTTGCGCCCGGTAAAAGTCTTCCCTCAACTGGTGGGGGCTTCCTCCCTGAAGCCAGAGGTGATCTCGGGGATCGACCTGGTGGTGGTGCGGGAGCTGACGGGGGGCATTTACTTCGGCCAGCCCAAGGGAATCTTCACGGATGCCCAGGGATCCCGGCGTGGCGTGAACACCATGGTCTACAGCGAAGCTGAGGTGGATCGGATTGCCCGAGTTGCCTTTGAGCTGGCCCGCAAACGCCGGCGCAAGCTCTGCTCGGTGGACAAAGCCAACGTTCTCGAGGTGTCGCAACTGTGGCGGGAGCGGGTCAATGTCATTGCGGCTGAGTACCCGGAGGTGGAACTTTCCCACCTGTACATCGACAATGCCGCCATGCAGTTGGTGCGCTGGCCCAAGCAGTTCGACGTCATCCTCACGGGCAATCTCTTCGGCGATATCCTCTCCGATGAAGCGGCCATGCTGACCGGCTCTATTGGTATGCTGCCCTCTGCCTCTCTGGGATCCTCTGGCCCCGGCCTATACGAGCCGGTACATGGGTCGGCTCCCGACATTGCCGGACAAGACAAAGCCAACCCCATTGCCCAGGTGCTCTCCGGCGCCCTGATGCTCCGCTACTCCCTGGATCAGCCGCAAGCTGCCGACCGCATCGAACAGGCGGTAGAAGCCGTTTTGGCGCAAGGGTACCGCACCCCAGACCTCTACTCTGAGGGAATGACTTTAGTGGGTTGCCAGGAAATGGGGGAAAAGTTGGTGGCAGCCCTGTTCCAGCAGCAGGCGCAATAGCCTTTTTCGGGGCCACAGGCTACAGCCAAGGCAGACGTGCGGCGATTTCCAAGCGATTTCCAATTGCAGGGATCACCGGAGCTACGCCCAACCGGCTTCAGGGAGAAGGTCGACCTCCTCGGTGGTTTTAATGGCCTCTTCCGGTCGAGGTGTGGCTTCTTGGCAGCGCTCCATGGCTTGAAGAAGCAGGGCTTCCCCTTCCTGCACCGTCTCAATGCGACAGAGGAGAGCACGGAATTGAGAGGCTCCGGCAAAGTCTTTGATGTACCAAGTCATGTGCTTGCGGGCCTGACGGATGCCACGTTCTCCCTTGTACTCCCAGAGACCGCGCAGATGCTCTAAGGCCATTTGAATCCGCTCCAGGGGAGTGGGGGCCGGTCTTTCTTGACCGGTTTTCAGGAAGTGATCGATTTCCCCCACCAGAAAGGGGTAGCCCATGGTGCCGCGGGAGCACATCACCCCATCGGCTCCGGTTTCCTCCAAACACTTCACCGCTGCGGCTGTCGAGAAAATATCCCCATTGGCGATGACGGGAATGCGCAGGTGCTGTTTGACGCGGCGGATCCAGTCCCAGCGGGCTTTGCCGTTGAAGCCTTGGGCGCGTGTTCGGGCATGCAGGGTGAGCAGTTGCGCCCCTGCCTCCTGCAGACGGTGGGCAAAATCCAAAATGTTGATCTCCTGATCTGACCAGCCCAGGCGCGTTTTCACGGTTACGGGCACCTCCACTGCGTTGGCCACCGCCTCCACAATTCGCGCTGCCGTGTCGGGATCGCGAAGCAGAGAAGAGCCACCGCCGTTTTTGGTAATCTTGTTCACCGGGCAGCCCATGTTGATGTCCACCAAGGTCGCCCCTTCGTCCACAGCCATGCGGGCTGCTTCCGCCAGAAAGTCGGGCCGACAATCAAACAATTGGATGCCGATGGGCTGCTCCCCCTCGCCAACCTCCATGATGCGGGGCAACTGGCGGGCATAGTGCAAGCCGGTCGCACTGACCATTTCCGTGTAGACCAAGCTGTGGGGGGCAAAACGGCGTACCAGCCCTCGAAAGACCTGGTCGGTTACCCCTGACAGTGGCGCCTGAAAGACGCGACTCAAAACCTTCACCCCACCGATATCGAGGGGCTGGGACAAGCGGGCTTGGAGTTCCGGCGAAAGCTGCAGGCCCATCGGGATCTGGAGAAGGCTATCCCTCTTTGTTGACAAAGTAAAGAAGACCCATGATGCGCGCTCGTTTGATCGCGGCGGTGAGCTCCCGCTGTTGTTTGGCAGTCAGGCCGGTGATGCGGCGGGGCAAGATCTTGCCACGCTCGGTCACAAATTTCTTGAGCAGCTCCACATCGGTGTACCTAATGGGCTCTCCCGGCTTAATGGGAGACAGGCGGCGGCGAGCGTAAACCATAGAGTAGGAGAACGGCGAAACGGCTTGAACTACTTAATCTCTTTGTGGACGGTGTGGCGGTTGCAGTGGGGGCAGAATTTCTTCAGCTCTAAGCGGGCTGTTGTGTTGCGGCGGTTTTTGGTGGTGGTGTAGCGGTTCACGCCTGGAGAGCGCTTGTTGACGTTGGTGCGGCACTCGGTGCACTCCAGGGTGATGATGATGCGGGCACCCTTTGCTTTGGCCATGACGGATCCCAAGACGAAGGTAAACGGCAATGAGGAAACTGCAATCCCAGATCCTGAGGCTGGAGATGGGGGTTTACCTCGATAAGCGCGATCACCAATTATCCAACTTTTCCTTGACGGAATCAACCCAAGTTTTCACTTGCTTGCCCGTTTGTTGCCGTAGGCTACGGGCGTTGCGATCCACATCTTTGCTCAGGCGCTGCAACTGCTTGGACAGATCCCGCACGGCGTCATTGCGCTGGGCTTGGCGCAGCAGGTCGCGAGCAGCCGATTTGACGTCGTCAGCAGCGTCCCCCTCTAGGATGTCCTGCAAAAACTGCAGGACTTTTTCATCCAGGTGATAGCCCCGCTCCGCTTCCACCACTAGGGTACGTCCGGCGCGGTCGTGAATGGTTTGGCGTTTTTCCTTGTCGAAGACGGCAAACAGCCCATCCGCAGCCAGAGGCACCAGCAGGGCCTCTGTAAGCACAAAGAGGGAGAGCACTCCCTCTCGAGCCAGAGAGCGAACCAGGTGCGGCGAGGCTTCGGTTTCGGGATCCAGGGTTTTGATGTTCAGCAGCCATTTGCCGAGGCTTTGGCCCTCAGGGCGGGACTGGAAATAGCCGCGGTTCACCAGCCAGGTGGCGAAGAAGGCGAGATAGCCGGTCATGTCCACGGCGCCTGCATTGGCCCCTACCAGAGCAGCCAAGCCTTGGGCTAGGTAGGAGATCCCCAGCCCCAGCCCAAAGTCGAGGGCAAAAGCCCCAATTCGTTTGCTCCAGGGAGCCAATTTTGGCAGGGTTTCCCCCTCAGCAGCCGTTTGCGGGGCTGGCCGCTCGGCTTGAACCGGGGGCAGAGAAGTGGCAGGGGGCAAAGCGCTGAAGGTTCGCCACTCGCCAGCACTTTGATCCAGTTGTTCGGTTTTGGGCCGCTCTGGAAATTGGGGACGTTCGGGGTAAGGTCTGGGATCCGTCATTGCCGGTTGAGACAGTCAGTTCTACCATTCTAGCGAGGCAAGCCCACACCCACCGGCCGAGGGGACGGGCTGCGACGGGGGATCTCGTAGGTCAGCCGATCGCGGGCCAGCAGGGTATTGGGGAAAATGGCTTGGGCTTCTGCCAGCAGGTCTTCCAAGGTAATGGGGGCCTCTGGGGTGTAGCGGGGGCTGAAGTGGGTGAGGATCAAAGCTTGGGCCTTGGCTTCGGCGGCCACTTGGGCGGCCATGGCGGCGGTGGAATGCTTAGAGCGGCGGGCCAGCTCCAAGTCAGCCTGAGCGTAGGTAGCCTCGTGGATGACCAGATCCGCAGCCCGGGAGAGATCGACGGCGTTGCGGCAGAAAATGGTGTCGGTGCAGTAGGAAAATTTGCGGCCCGGAATGGGATCCCCGACATAATCCCGTCCGTGAAAGCAGCGGCCCTGCCAGATGATGGATTGGCCGGCCTTGAGCTGCCCATACAGAGGGCCAAAGGGGATCCCGTCGGCTTGGGCTTTGGCTGCATTGAAGCTGCCTGGCCGATCCTGTTCCACCACGCGGTAGCCGAAGGCGGGCACCCGGTGATCCAAGGGCGCGCAGAAGACGGAGTATTCCGGCTCTTGCAGGATGAGACCGGTTTCGACGGTGTGAACGCGGAAGCCGTAGGGGATGCGCGTCTCGCTGTAGCGCAACACGGCCTTCAGGTACTCTTCCAGGCCCGGCGGGCCGTAGATATCGATGTGCTCAGGGGTGCTGCCCAAGCCACAGGAGGCCAACAGCCCCGGCAGGCCGTAGATGTGATCCCCGTGCATGTGGGTGATGAAAATGCGGCGCAACTGGCTGGGGCGCAGCTCGTCTAGGCGCAGCAACTGGTGCTGGGTGCCCTCGCCACAATCGAACAGCCACCATTCCGACCGCTGGGGAAACTGCACCGCCACCCCGGAGACATTGCGCTGGCGGGTGGGCATGCCGGAGCTGGTGCCCAAAAAGGTGATCCGAATGGCATTGGGATCTGTCACAGGGGCAAGACCTCAAGGATTGGGATCCCTAGCTTACCAATTGCTCTCGCTGGCCGAGAAAAAACCCTTGATAGGATGGGGAGTAGAACGTACCCTTGAGCCTTCTCGTCATGATCACCCTGACCGATAGCGCCATCCAAGAGTTGAAGCGCCTGCGCAGCAAGTACGAAAAAGAGGGATCCCAGCCCATCCTGCGTCTAGGGGTCAAGCCGAGCGGCTGCTCTGGCCTCTCTTACGTAATGAACTTCGAGTCTCGGGCCAACCCTGACGATCACACCTTCGACTTTGGGGATATCCAGGTGGCAGTGGATCCCTTGAGCATGACCTTGATCAGCGGCACCACCGTCGATTTTTCCGAGGATCTGCTGGGGGGCGGTTTCCGCTTCAAGAACCCCAACGCAGTCGCCAGTTGTGGGTGTGGCACCTCCTTTGCCACTGCCGAGACCGCTGCTGTCGTCGGCCACTAAAGTCTCAACAGCTCAGTCCCATTTGCCTCTAGCCGCCTCAGGGGCTGAATGGCCCTAGGCTGGGCAGCCAAAGGACAAACCAAGTCCATCCCTTCTGGCTGGTGACCCGGACTTGGCCCTGCAGATACTCCACCCAATGCTTCACCAAGGCCAGTCCAAGGCCGCTGCCCGGCTGCGCCCAGGGATCCTCAGAGGGCACCCGGTAAAAGCGTTCGAAAAGGTGGGGCAGGTGGTCAGGCTCGATTTGGGCGGTGTTGCCAATCCTTAGCTCAACTCCACCGGGAAAGGCTTGCACCTCCAAGCGGAGGGTTCCGCCCGGCTGGGTAAACTTGCAGGCATTTTCCAGCAGTTCCTTCAGGATCAGGGTTAGCTGCTGCGGGTAGCTGTAGAGCACTGCCGGGAATGAGGTCAGCTCCGCCATCTCCAGCTTCAGTTGCCGAGCCTGAGCCCGTTCTCGCACCCCGTCGAGCAGGCTTGTGCAAAGGCTGTGGAGATCGATGGCGGCAGCCGCAGAGCTCAACTCTTTGGCTTCTAGGCTCTGCAGATCCAGCAACTTGTTGATCAGCTCAATTTCAGCCTGACACTCTTCCAAAGCGATGCGGTGGTATTGGCACTGCTTCTCGTTGAGAGGAGTGCGGCCCAACAGTTCCAGGGCCAACTTGATCTTGGTGAGGGGAGTGCGCAGCTCGTGGGAAACGCTGGCCAGAAAGCTATCCTTGAGGCGGCTGAGCTGCTGCAAGTCCTGTACCTGGCAGGCCAGCTGGGCGGTACGTTCCTGCACTTTGGCTTCTAGGGCTTGGTTAAGTTCCCGCAGGTGGCGTTGGGCTTGGCTGGCCTGGATCAGGTGGCGGATGCGCCGCTTCAAAACCGACCAGCGAATGGGTTTGGAAATGTAATCGCTGGCCCCGGCAGCAAAGGCTTCATCCACGCAGGACTCATCTTCCAGCGCCGTGACGATGAGAATGGGCAGATCCGAGTTTTGAGCATGGAGGCGGCGACAGCACTCAAACCCATCCAAATCTGGCATGACCGCATCCAGCAAGACCATATCCACTGGGTGTTGAGCGGCTAGCTGCAGACAGACTTCGCCGCTGCTGGCTTCCAGGACTTGGTAGCCTTCTCGCTCAAGGGCGTAGCGAACCAAGAGTCGCTGGCTGGGCTCATCTTCCGCGATCAACAACAACGGCTTCTTTTCAGGAGAGGGGGATCCCGCCTGGGCCTCAGGAACCGCCGGCGAGCTGGCCGGAGGATGGGGATTAGGCCTCAGCATAGGCATTGAGAGGAGAGGGAGAAAGGCTCTGCACTCAGGAGGAGAGACTGAGGATAACTTGCCGATATGCCACTTCTAGCTTCTGCACGGCTTGCTCTATAGTGTCCCATTTTACAGAACTGGCTGGCTCGGCATGAACCAGCTTTTCCAACTGCTGACACAGCTCGGCCAGACGTTTGGCGCCCAGGGTGCTGCTGCTGCCTTTGAGGCGGTGGGCCAACCGAGCAATGGCTTGGGGATCCCGCTGCTCTAGGGCCTGCCGCAGGGATCCCAATAGAGCTTCGCTGTCCTGCCGGTAGGTTTGGATCATCTCCTGCCAGGCTTCTGGAGAGCTGAAGACTGCCCGCATCTGGGCGAGGATAACGGGGTCGAGGGGCGGATCCTCTTCTTGGCTGGCCGGGATGGGAAGGGGAAGGGATCCCTGAAGAACCCGGACTAGGGCGGCTGGCTCCAAGGGTTTGGTGAGGTAGCCATCTACCCCAGCAGCTTGGGCAGCAGCACGGCCTTCCGAAAACACATTGGCCGTGAGGACAACAATGCGAGGCTGGCGCTCAGGAGGCAGTTCAGCGCGGATGCGACGGGTGGCCGAAAGACCATCCAGCTCCGGCATTTGCATATCCATCAACACCAGATCGTAGGGTCGCAGGCGCAGAGCTTGGACGGCTTCCAGACCGTTGCCGACTATGTCGGGCCGGTAGCCCAATCGCTCCAGCATGAGGCGAATCACCTTCTGGTTAACCGGGTTATCCTCTGCCACCAGGATCTGCAGTGGGTAGCGGCTGGCCAGGGTCGCGTCCCAAATGGAGGGAGGAGCGGCGGGAGAGGAAGATAAGGAGGAAGGAGCTTTTTCTCCCACAAGCCCCAGCAGCAGCTTCCGCAGTTGGGAGGCTTTGACCGGCTTGGCCAAAGTGGGGAGAGGGTCTGCTGTGGAGATGAAGTTGCGCCCCGTCAGCACTATGGGCAACAGGTGGGGTTGCGCTTTCCGCAGGTTAGCCGCCAAGGTTAGGCCATCCTGGCCTGGCAGAGTGGCATCCAGAAGGGCTAGGTCAAAAGAATGGGTTCTAGCTGCAGCCTGGGCTTCTGCCGCCAAGGCGCAACAGGTTACCTCCATGCCCCAAGCGCTCAGCAGTCGGGATAGCAACTGCCGTTGACTGGCGTTGTCTTCCACCAGCAAAACCCGCTTGCCGGCCAAGCACGGATCCGGTGCGGCGGTTGGCAACAGCTCCTGGTCTGGCCTCTTTAGGGGGATGCGAAAGCGAAAAGTGGATCCCTGGCCCGGCTGACTTTCCACCCCGATTGCTCCCCCCATGAGCTGGCAGAGGCGCTGGCTGATGGCCAAGCCCAGGCCGGTGCCCCCAAACTGGCGGCTGATGGAGCTATCCACCTGGCTGAAGGGCTTGAAGAGGCGATCCAATTTTTCCGGGGGAATGCCAATGCCTGTATCCCGCACCTGAACGTTGACCCATTGCTTTTCAGGATCCCTCTCCCCTGCCTCGACCGTCACCACCACCTCTCCCTGGGGGGTGAACTTGATGGCGTTGCTGAGCAGATTGGCCAGGATTTGGCGCAGCCGGTTGGGATCCCCTATCAAGGTTGGCGGCAGGCTGGGATCCACCCAGGCCACCAGTTCCAGATCCTTGCTCTGGGCTTGGGCGGCCATCAAATCCAGCAGCTCTTCCACCAACTGCGGCAAGGAAAAGGGTATTTCCTCCAGTTCCAGTTTTTGGGACTCGATCTTGGAGAAATCGAGGATGTCGTTGATTAGGTTCAGCAGCACCTCGCCTCCATAGCGGATGGTCTGCACCCAGTCCTGCTGCTGCGGATCCAAGGAGGTGTCCAGGAGTAGACTGGTCATCCCCAAAATGGCGTTGATGGGGGTGCGGATCTCATGGCTGATGGTGGCCAGGAACTCGCTCTTGGCGCGGCTGGCGGCTTCGGCAGCTTCCTTGGCTGCTTTCATCTGCTCTTCTGCCAGCTTGGCTAGGGTGATATCCCGCCCGGCGGCGTAGAACAGGGATCCGGCCAAAGAGGCTCGCCACTCGATGAAACGATAGCTGCCGTCCTGGGTGCGGTAGCGGTTGACAAAGTGATCCAGCTGTTCTTCTTCGATAAGCTGCTGCATGGCCGCCTGCGTGGCGGGGACATCTTCCGGGTGAACCCACTCCAAAAAGGGTCGGCTCTGCAGCTCCTGCAGAGAATAGCCCAGCGTAGTCTCCCAGGCTCGGTTAAGACGGCGAAAGTACCCTTGGGCATCGGCAATGCAGAGCAAATCCAGAGCTACCGAGAAAAACTGCTCCAGCTCCGCTTCTGCCGACTTGCGGGCAGTGATGTCCACCGCGGTAAACACCCAACACGGGATCCCGCGCAAGACAAGGGGCTGCACAAACACGTCTTCCCAGACAACTCGGCCATCCTGCCGCTGCCATTGCCACTCAAAGCGGGCGGATCCCTGCTGGCGGGCCTGCTCCAAGTAGGACTGCAGCGAGAACTCCCCGCCCCGAAGAGCCTGGCGATAGGGAGACTGCTCGGAAGCGTCGAAGGCCCGCAGCTCCTCCAGGCTGGAGAAGCCATAGGCCGAAATGGCTTGGGAGTTGGCCTCCAGGATCTCGCCGGTCTCGGCATGGCGGATGAGGATGGCCACAGCGGCATTCTCAAACAGCGCCCGGAACTTCTGCTCGCTTTCCTGGACGGCCTGCTGGGATCGCACCCTGTCGGTTACATCGCGGACGATCACCACCACCTCTTGGGGGTTGAGGGGCACAATGCGCACCTCTTCGTGGCGGGTCTCTCCTTGAATCTCGATGCTTTGGTCGTAGCGCTGCCGCGTCTGGGTAGCTATAGCCTGCTGAACAAAGAAAAGCCGCCGCTCGGCCAACTCCGGTGGCAAAAGCTCCTGCAGGGATCGGCCCACGTAGGTGTCGGGTGAGCTATAGGGAACAACCTCGCCCCCCCAGACAAAGCTCAAGCAAATGCCCTGGCTATCCAGGCGAAAGATCAAGTCGGGAATGGCTTCTAGAATGGCTCGCTGGGTGGCTTCCATTTCTCTAAGGGCCAACTCCGCCTGTTTCCGCTCGGTGATATCTCGCACCAGGATGTAAACTTTGTCTCTCCCGTGAGCGACAACGCAGGCTCTCCGATAGCAGCGGATCCCCGGCTCAATCTCAACTTCGTACTCTAGGTACTGCGGCGTCTGGCTGACCAAGGCCCCCTCCGCCAGAGATGGATACTGCTCTTTCAGCGAGCCAGTAAACACGTCTTGGGCGCGGCAACCCACGTAAAACTCAGGCGGATGTCGGGTGGGAACGTAAGGGGAAGGCTTGCAATGAAGAATGACTCCCTCGGCGCTGAGCTCAAAAATCAAGTCGGGAATGGCCTCGTAGAGGGCGCGGTAGCGAGACTCGCTTTCCTGTAGAGCCCGCTCCATCTTGACCCGCTCGCTGATGTCGCGGCTGGTGATGAGGATCCCGTCTCCCACCGGCACCACTTGGTGATGGATCCAACTGGCCTTCAAGCCCGGCTGCCCCGAAATGGGGAACTCCTCTTCCAGAGCAATGCCGGTTTCCACCACTCGCTTGTATTTCTCAAAAAAGCCCCCCCAGCGGTTGATGGGCAGCAGCTCGCACAGCCGCTGGCCGATGATCTGCCGGCGCTGGAGGGAAATGAGCTCTTCCCCCTTGGCGTTGACATCCACAAAGACAAAGTCGCGGATCTCGCGGGTAACGGGATCCCGCACCGCCTCCAGCAGGTAAATAGCATCCAAGCTGGCTTCCAAGGCTGCCCGAAAACGAGCCTCTGGGCTGGGGGTGCCTCTAGGAGGTTGGAAGGGAAATCTTCGAGAAAGGGATCCCAGGATCCCTCTGAAGACAGAAAGCGGCTGACTTTCCCCCAGGCTGACGCCAAGCAGCAGGAGAGCCAAGAAGAGGGATCCCAGCAGCCAAAAGGCAAGGCCAGAGGGATCCACCAGGCCCACCGTTTTCCCTACCGCCCATAGCTCTCTGTGCATAGAACCCAGAGATTCCTGCCCCCTTTCCACAGTATCCCAGCAAGTCTTTCCAGCTTATCTTGGAGGTCAAAAGGGGAAGCTCAGCTAACTTGCGGAAATGGCCTCTATGTAATGGGCAGGATTCCTCAAGAGTGGCTTTTTGGGGAAATGAGTCTTGGCTCAAAGCTTTGTTTCTGAGTGCAGTAGGGAGAGAGACTCTTTATTGTGAAGATGCTTTATTGTGAAAAATAATTGTGAAGATTCAGCGGGATCCCTTGCGCCAGCGGCAATAGAGTTTTTCCAACTCCACCCAGACCATAACCACGGTGCTAGAGCCCAAGCAGATCAAAAGTTCAGTGCGGGTTAGCTCCTCTGTGCCAAAGAAGCTGCGCAAGAAAGGCACATAGAGCAGAGCCAATTGCAAGAGCAGAGTGGTCAGGACCGCGCCCAGCAGGTAGGGGTTGGAAAAAGGGTTGGTCTCGATGGTGAGCTTCTCGTTGGAGCGCACGGCCAGCGCATGGCCCATCTGGGCGATACACAGGGTGGTGAGGACCATCGTGCGCCAGTGGGGGATGTAGGCTTCCACAATGACCATCATGAGGATTGTGGAGATGGCAAAAACCACGCCGATGCGCACCATGTAGGCTCCCAGCCCCTGGGCGAAGATGCTCTCTTTGGGGTTGAAGGGGGGGCGCTGCATCACCCCTGGCTCCGCCGGTTCCAAAGCCAAGGCCAGAGCGGGCAGGCCATCGGTCACCAAGTTCATCCACAAGATCTGTAGGGGCGTCAGCGGCACATCCCCCAAGCCCAGGATGGGGGCAGCAGCCACCGTCAGCACTTCGCCGATGTTGCTGCCCAAAATGTACTTCACAAAGCGGCGGATGTTGCTGTAAACCACTCGCCCTTCTTCAATGGCTGCCACGATGGTGGCGAAGTTGTCGTCCAGCAGCACCATGTCGCTGGCCTCTTTGCTCACATCGGTGCCCGTGATGCCCATGGCGATGCCAATATCCGCTTGGCGCAGGGCAGGGGCGTCGTTGACCCCATCCCCGGTCATGGCCACAAACTCGTTTTGCTTTTGCAGGGCTTGCACAATGCGCAGCTTGTGTTCGGGGGCGACGCGGGCATAGACCCTGACGGTTTGTACCGTTTGCAGCAGCTCCTCGAAACTCAAGCGGGAGAGGGTACGCCCGTCAATCGCCTGATCCTCCGACTCGAGAATGCCCAGCTGGCGGGCAATGGCAACAGCTGTCAGTTGGTGGTCGCCGGTAATCATCAACGTGCGGATCCCAGCTTCTCGGCAGCGGGCCACGGCCTCTCGTGCCTCTGGTCGCGGAGCATCGTGCATCCCCATCAGGCCCAGCCAAACCAGGTTGTGCTCCACCTCTTCCCCGTTGTCCGGGATCCGCTCTAGCCTCTGGGTGGCTACCCCCAGAACCCGGATACCTTGGGCGGCCAGGCGGTTATTGGTGCCGAGGATGGCTTGGCGATCGGTTTCCGACAGTTCCTGCCAAGTGCCCCCTTTCTGGATGCGATCACACCGCTCCAGCACCAGCTCTGGGGATCCCTTGGTGTAGACGCAGTAGCCGCCGTTTTCTTGGATCACCACGCTCATGCGCTTGCGTTCTGAGCTGAAGGGGAGCTCCTGCACCCGTGGGTAGCGCTCCTGTAAAGAGCCTTTGTGGAGGTTGGCCTTGGCGGCTGCCACCAGCAGGGCGGCCTCGGTGGGATCCCCCAGGATGGACCAGGTGGGCGTTGAAGGGGGAGAAGAAACTGCAGACCGAGGGTTACGCCCGGCAACAGGTTGGAGACTGGCCTGCAACAGGGCATCGTTGCAGAACACCACGGCCCGCAAGATGGCCTGCAGATCCGGGGCGCTCCCGGGATCTACGGGCTGGCCGCCGCAGTAGAAGGATCCCTTGGGAATGTAACCGGTGCCGCTGACGTGGTAATGGCGGTCGGGGGTAACGATGTCGGTTACCACCATTTTGTTTTCCGTGAGGGTGCCGGTTTTGTCGGAGCAGATGGTGGTGACGGATCCCAGGGTCTCTACTGCCGGCAGGCGGCGGATGAGGGCGTGGCGGCGCACCATGCGTTGGGTGCCAATGGCCAGGGTGACAGTGATAACCGCGGGCAGCCCCTCTGGTACCACGGCCACGGCCATGCTCAAGGAAGTTTCCAGAAGCGAGGTAAAGGGGGCCATACTCCCGGCTTGCAGCAACCCTATCCCCACCACCAAGGCCACCAAAGCCAGGGATCCCGACACCAGCACATTGCCCAGTTGGCTCATGCGCCGCTGCAGGGGAGTGGGCTCGTTTTCCACCGTTTGCAGCAGCTTCGCCACCTTGCCCAGCTCCGTGTTCATGCCGGTGGCAGTAACCAAGAGGATCCCTCGCCCCTGAATCACTTCGGTGCCCATGAAGGCCATGTTGCGCCGTTCCCCCAGCTCGATGTCCGGCGGGAGTACGCAATCTGCCTGTTTGGTTACAGGGGTGGCTTCTCCGGTCAAAGCTGCTTCCCGCACCTGCAGGTTCACGGCCTCGGCCAAGCGCCCATCGGCTGGGATCTGTACCCCGGCTTCCAGCAGCACGCGATCCCCCGGCACCAGTTGGCTGGCTGGAACTTCTTGCCACAGGCCATCCCGCTCCACCCGCACAGTAGGGGAGGCCAGTTTTTTCAGGGCCGCCAGCGCTTTTTCCGCCCGACTTTCTTGCAAATAGCCCAGGCCACCGTTAAGGCCAACGATCAACAAAATGGCCAGGGCATCTTTGGGAAACTCGCCTTCTTGCAAGTCCAAAGTGGCTGAGATCGCCGCTACGGCGATCAGCATCAGCAGCATGATGTTGCGGAATTGATCCAGCAGGACTTGCCAGGAGCTACGGCCAGAAGTGGTGATCAGCTCATTGGGGCCATATTGCCGCTGCCTCTGGATCACCTGCTGAGTGGTGAGGCCACGATCGGGATCGGTCTGCAACTTCTGGATGGCAGCGGCGAGGGTGAGGCTATGCCAGGCAGGAACAGAAGCAAGGGGGGATCCATCCGGTGGGATCATCGCGACCACTCGAGGGTTCTTGCCGCATTTTGACATACTCCCCGCCCTCGAGGGGGAGGATTCTTGTCATCTCCCCAGTTGTTCGGGCCATAGCTCTTCTGGCGCCAGCGGCTGGGATCATCTTCAGCTAGAAATCGCAGGAGCCCCGCACTGTACCCGTAGGGTCAGTGTCGGGAAGAATGCGGAAGTTATGATAGAACCATGACCCAAGTCCTGACTGTAGCTTGCAAACTCAAGGTGTCCCAGTCGCAAGCCGCCAAATTGGACGCGACAATGGATGCCTTTGTGCAGGCGTTGAACTGGGTCAACCAAAACACACCAGAAAAAGTAGTCAACGCAGTCAAACTCCAATCCCTTTGCTATTACCAGATTCGCGCTCGGTTTGGCTTGTCCAGTAATCTGGCCCAGCAGGTCTGCAGACGGGTGGCAGGCGCTCGCAAAGTGGCGAGACAGCGCAACCGTCCAGTTAAAGAGTTCAAGCGTAGGTTCGTTACCTACGATGCACGTATCTTCTCGTTTCGCGAGAAAGACTGGACAGTGTCGCTTGCCACGGTTGATGGAAGAGAACGCTTTGAGCTAGCCATTGGCAACTACCAGAGGGGAATGCTGGCAGGCTCTAACCCCAAATCGGCCACCCTAGTCCAGCGGAAGGACGGCTCCTACTCCATCCAGATTTGTGTCGAGGCAGAGCCCCCCAAGCAACAGAACACCGACAAGGTGATTGGTGTTGACCTGGGACGGCGAGACATTGCCCATACCTCCGAAGGAGACAACTGGAATGGACAGCAGCTGAACAAAGTCCGAGATCACTACTGTCGGTTAAGAGCGTCTCTTCAGCGCAAGGCCAGTAAGGGCACCCGCAGTTGCAGGCGGCGATGCCGTCAACTGCTGCAACGGCTGTCTGGCAAAGAGAGACGCTTTCAAGCTTGGGTGAACCACAGTATCGCTAAGCGCATCGTTAAAGCAGCTCAATCTCTTTCTGCCTGCATTGGGATTGAGGACTTGAGCGGCATTCGAGAACGCACCAATCAACACCCCCGCAGTCGTGAGGAGCGGCGGCGTAGCAATAGCTGGGCGTTCTACCAGCTGCGGCGGTTTATCGAATACAAGGCTGTGAGGGCGGGTGTCAAAGTGGTAGCTGTCCCTGCGGCCTATACCTCGCAGATCTGCCACAAGTGCCTGCATATTCATCCCGACTCCGCTCAATCCTATCGCAAGGGTAAGCAGTTCAAATGCGGGCACTGCGGTTGGGAAGGGGATGCGGATTTTAACGGTGCGAAGGTGATTGCGCTTTTGGGGGCTGCCGTAAACCAGCCTGGAGGTCAAGCCTACGGCTCGCTTCGCGAACGTGGTTGGCTTGCCAACTGCAGGGCTACCAAAAGCCCGCCCTGTACTGCGAAGCAGTCAGGGTCGGGTAGTTTACAGCGCCAAGCCCACGACGAGGATCGAACTCGTGACCTCCCCCTTACCAAGGGGGTGCTCTACCACTGAGCCACGTGGGCAAAGCCGATGGTGGGCCGAGTTGGATTCGAACCAACGTAGGCGTAAGCCAGCGGATTTACAGTCCGCCCCCTTTAACCCCTCGGGCATCGACCCGTTGACACCGGTCTTTCATCATAGCAGAAGGTGTTGCGTAAGTCAGACACACTCCCACTGTGCCAATTGTCAGCCATCTCAAAACCGAGGAGTCAGAGTCGAAGCGGAACGAGGCAGCCCCAGAGCTGGGTATAAAGGGATCGGGTTAGGGCTGGGCACTTTTCAAGACAAACTGAATAAGGAACTTGATATCGTTTAAGACAGTTTTCTGACTCCTGACCATGATTTCGACCCTCGGCACTCCCACCCATCCAGAGCAGACCCTTTCCCCCAACCAGTCTTTGCGCCCCTTGACCAGCCGTATCAACAGCCGGGGGCACTTGGAAATTGGGGGGTGCGACGTGGTGGAGCTGGTGCGCCAGTTTGGATCCCCTCTCTACATCCTGGACGAATGGACGCTGCGCCGCGCCTGCCAGCTTTACCGTGACACCTGGGCCCGCTGCTACGCCGGGGGATCCCGGGTTTTGTACGCCACGAAAGCCTGGAATTGCCTGGCCATCTGTGCATTGGCGCTGCAAGAAGGGCTGGGGTTGGATGTGGCTTCTGGCGGGGAGCTGTACACGGCCCTGCAGGCGGGGGCCAAAGGTGAAGATCTCTATCTGCACGGCAACGCCAAGTCTCTCGACGAGCTGAACTTGGCCCTGGAGACGGGCTGTACTTTGGTGGTCGATAGCCTGTACGAACTGCAGCAGGTGTCGGCCCTGACCACGCCCGCACGGCCAGCGCGGCTGCTCCTGCGGGTTAACCCCGGTATCGACGTCCACACCCACGAGTACATCCGCACCGGACAAACCGACAGCAAATTCGGCATCGGCCAATGGCAACTGCCGGAGGTGTTTGACTTTTTGGCAGCCCATCCCCAACTGCAGTGCGTTGGGCTCCATGCCCACATTGGGTCACAGATTTTTGATCTACAGGGCCACCGCGACCTGGCGGGGGTGCTGGCCCAGATCTGGCGGCAAGGGCTGGGCAGAGGGTTGCCCCTACAAGAGCTGAATGTGGGTGGGGGCCTGGGGATCCGCTATATCGAATCCGATGATCCCCCCTCCATCCCGGAGTGGGTGGAAACTGTGGCAACGGCGGTGCAACAAGCCTTTGCCCAGTCCGGGATCCCTTTGCCGAAAGTGCTCTGTGAGCCTGGACGATCTGTGATTGGGCCGGCTGCCGTGACCGCCTACACCCTGGGAGGGCAAAAGCGGATCCCTCCCAGCGATGACCTGCCCCAGGGACGCACCTACATCACCATCGACGGTGGTATGTCCGACAACCCCCGCCCGATCACCTATCAAGCCCGCTATACCGCCCTTCTGGCCAACCGACCAGAGGCAGAGGCCACGCAGCGGGTAACGGTGGCCGGCAAGCACTGCGAGTCGGGGGATGTGCTGTTGAAGGATGTGCTTCTGCCCGCCCCAATGGCAGGAGAAGTGTTGGTGGTTTTGGCGACGGGGGCCTACAACTACAGCATGGCTTCCAATTACAATCGCTTCCCTCGGCCAGCCGCGGTGCTGGTCAACGAGGGAGAGGCCCAGTTGATTGTGCGGCGAGAAACTTATGCCGACTTAATCCGTCAAGATGTCTTGCCAGAGCGGTTGCTGCGTTGAAGGGGAAGTTTGCCCATACCCATCTGGTCAGTAGAGGCACAGCCTTTCCTGGCAGCGCCGACCGCAGCCAACGCACCTCATGCGAGAAAGACTGGAAGACAGCCAGGAGGTGAGTGGTAGGCTGGTCTGGGGGCCGCAGTCCAACAGGGGTTCTGAGGTGCAGAACGGCACCAGGCAGAAGGTCCGCAATGAGGGGAGCGTGAACGGGGTTTTTCGCCATGCTGGCGGCCTTATGGGCTTGGCTACAGCAGTTTAACTTTCTCAGCCTCTTGGACTGGGCTCTGGCTGTCTTTCTGTTGGCTTTGGCTCTCTACTACACCCGCGAAAGTCGTGCTGGGGTGCTGGTGAGGGGATTTATAGTGCTGCTGGTGCTGTACCTGGCCACAGCCTCTCTCCCCTTGGTTCACCTGATCTTGGATCGCCTGCTCCTGGGCGCAGCTGTAGCCATGGGCGTGCTCTTTCAACCGGAGTTTCGGCGGCTGCTGGAGCAATTGGCAAGAGCCATCCGCATGGAGTGGCCGAGCAACGCAGGCGATGACGAGGAGGATCCTGAGGAAGATTTGGTGGAAGAACTGGTGCAAGCAGTGCGAGAACTTTCCCAAAACCGCACAGGAGCGCTGATTGTGATTGAGCCGGAGCAACCAATTGACTCGCGGGTGTTTACCGACAAAGGAGTACCTCTCCAGGCGCGGGTGTCGCGGGAGATCTTGCAGACCATTTTCCAGACTTCAACTTTGTTGCATGATGGGGCTGTGGTCATCCATCGGAATCGCATTCGCGCAGCGGGGGTCATCCTGCCGGTTTCGGAGCGGGCCGCCTCCCGACAGCTGGGCACACGGTACCGCGCTGCGATGGGGATCACAGAGCAGACCAATTGCTTGTGTATTGTGGTCTCAGAAGAAACGGGATCCATTTCCCTGGCGGAGGGTGGGCGCATCGAGCGGCCTCTGACCAGTGCCAAGTTACACGAACTGCTGGTACAGCGGTTGCGCAATCCCCGCGATGCCAAAAAACGAGATGCTCCGCTAAAGGGATTGTGGGCCCACCCCTGGTTTCGCAATGGGCCGCTGCGCTGGTGGGGATCCCTTGCCGATCTGACTAAACTCTTTCGCAAACCTGAGAAAACCCTCCCCGAAGACTGAATCTCCATGACCCTTTCTCCTGCCCATCTTCTGCAGTTGCCTGCCGACCTGGATCCCCAGTTGTTGCCCCGCCATGTGGCGGTGGTGATGGATGGCAACAGGCGTTGGGCGCAAAAACGGGGCTTACCCCGCAGTGTTGGGCATCAGCGAGGGGTAGCGGCCCTGAAGGAGCTGCTGCGCTGTTGTGATGACTGGGGGATCCCAGCCCTTACCGCCTATGCCTTCTCCACCGAGAACTGGGGTCGGGCCCGCGAGGAGGTGGATTTTCTCATGACTTTGTTCGAGCAGGTGCTGTGGCAGGAATTGGGGGAAATGGTGCAGCAGGGGGTGCGCATCCAGTTTGCCGGCCAGTTGTCGGCTCTGCCCCACTCTCTGCAGGAAACCATCGTGCATGCGGTGGCCTGCACCCAGCACAACAAGGGCATTTGCCTGACGGTGGCCCTCAACTACGGGGGACGACAGGAGATCCTACAAGCCTGCCGCTCCATTGCCACCTTGGTGCAGCAGGGGCTGCTGCAGCCGGATCAGATTGACGAGGCCCTCTTTTCCCAATTTCTCTACACCACCGGCTTATCGGATCCTGATCTGCTGATCCGTACCAGCGGCGAGATGCGCATCAGCAACTTCCTGCTCTGGCAGATGGCCTACACCGAGCAGTATTTCACCCCCATCCTCTGGCCGGATTTCGACCGAGCCGCTTTTCACCAAGCCTTGCTTAGCTATCAGTCGCGGCAGCGGCGGTTTGGCAGGTGAGGATGATCCCTGGTTGGATATCCGTTGCCAACCGGCAGCTAGCGCAGAAAGCTGGTCACCAACCACATCACCGTAAACGTGATCCCCACCAACAGCGCACCAGGAGCATCGCCACCGGTGAGAGGAAGGGCAATGCCGTAGGCCAACATCAGCCCCAGGCTCAGGCCCGCCAGGGCCAAGAGAAAAGCGCGAATGAAGCGGCGCTCTTTGCGGTACAGGAAATAGATACAAGCCATCAGCCCCAAGGCCAGTTGCAGCGAGGGGTACTCATCGGGAGCCAGGATAACCCAACCCCCCAGCCCACCCAGCAGCGCCGCAGGCCAGAGGGCATCGGCGGTAGAGGGGGTATCCAACCAGCGGCTGACCCAGGGGGGATTTTGGGCAGCAGGGCGAGGCAAACTCAGCTCCGGCTCAGGATGGGCAGCCCGTTGTTCGGCGTAGCGGATGCGATCGGGAACGGCGATTTTGCCCTCTTTGCGCAGGCGCAGGCGCTGCATCAGGATGGCATCGTAGGCTTGCTCCACCCGCTCTTGCTGCTGTTCATCGGCGCCCAAGCTGGCCAGGAGCCGAGCCCGCGCCGATTGAATCTCTTCAAAAGAGGCTTCTTCGCTAATTCCCAACACCTGATACGGACTCATCTCAGCCATAGCGACCAGCCCTGTAACTCTTTATCACCTTAACCCAGCCTGCCCGACCTTCGATCCGGCTACGTGACGGGGATCGACAACGGGGATTGAGTTGCCGCATTCCCCAAGGCTACGGATTTGGAGATGGAGGCAAGCTCCGTTTGTAGACATCGGGCCACATACTCAACCGCAGCGTAGGTGGTGGCTTTGCCAAGGCTAAGGCGAATGGATCCCAGTGCCTCGGCTTCCGAATAGCCCATGGCCAAGAGGATGCGGCTGGGGATCAGTTGGCCGCTGCTACAGGCGGAGCCGGCGCTAATGGCGATCCCCTGGCGGCTTAGAGCCCTGACCAGCACATTCCCCGGGATCCCTGCGGCGCAGTAGCTGAGGTGGTGGGGCAGGCGCTGCTCCAAATCCACAGGGCCGGTCAGCCGCAAACCGGGCACCTCCGCCAGCAACTGGGCCAAATGCCGTTGCAATTGCCGCAGGCGGGCCGTTTCTTGAGATAGCTCTTGGGCCGCCAAAGCTGCCGCCACTCCCAAGCCGACAATGCCCGGGATCCCTTGGGTGCCAGCCCGCAGCCGCCGTTCTTGCCCGCCCCCCCGCAGCAGCGGTCGCAGCTCCACCCCTGGGCGCACGTACAGCGCCCCCACCCCCTGGGGCCCGTAGAGTTTATGCCCGGAAAGGGAGAGCAGATCCACCGGCAGTTGTGTCAGATCCAGCGGGATCCGCCCCACCGTCTGCACAGCGTCGGTGTGGAAGAGCACCCCCGCCTGGCGACAGATCTGACCCAGCTCTGCAATGGGCTGCAGGGATCCCACCTCATTTTGGCCGTGGACGATGGAGACCAAAACGGTATTGGGTTGCAGCGCCTGGATCAAAGTCTGGGGATCCACCTGGCCGGCGGCGTTCACCAGCAGACGGGTGACCTGCCAGCCTTGGGACTGCAACTGGCGGGCAGCATTCTCCACCGAGGCGTGCTCGACGCTGGAGATGATGAGATGTTGGGGAGTAGAGTAGCGCTGGGCCACCCCAAACAGGGCCAAGTTGTTGGACTCCGTCCCGCCTGAGGTAAACAGCAGCGCCTCCGGCTCACAGTTAAGCAGCTCGGCCACCTGCTGCCGCGCCCGCTCCATGGCCATGGCGGCCCGTTCTCCCCACCCGTGCAAGCTGGAGGGGTTGCCCCAGCTTTCCTGCATCGCCATCTGCATGGCCTCGATCACCTCAGGCCGAGGCGGAGTGGTGGCGCTGTGGTCAAAGTAGAGGGCAGGATCCAAACGCAACATGCCAGCTCGACCAGCCGGGGCTCCGTGTTCCTATCTTAAGATCCTTGGCCAGTGTTGCCCAACGCTGGCAGCAGCTTCCCCTTGTTGAGGCCAAACCCGCTGGAGGCAAATTGAGCCTGCCTACTTGAAAAGACTAGTACGCTGGCGGTGCATCACCACCGACTCCACCAAGCCAATGGCCAGAAAATTGGTCAGCAGAGCCGAGCGGCCATAACTTAGAAAAGGCAAAGGCAAGCCGGTAATGGGGGCCAGGCCGATGGTCATGCTGATGTTCACCACCGCCTGAAAGAGGATCATCGCCAGCACCCCAATGGCAATCAGGGATCCAAAATTGTCCTTGGCCCCTTGGGCAATCCAGATCAGCCGCGCACACAGGATCCAGAACAGGATCAGCACCGTCAGGGTGCCGATAAAACCCATCTCTTCCCCAATGGCGGAGAAAATGAAATCCGTGTGCTGTTCGGGGATGAAGTCCAGCTGGGTTTGGGTGCCCTGCTGGATACCGCGGCCCCAGAGGCCGCCGGCTCCGATGGCAATGCGGGATTGAATGAGGTGATAGCCGGCTCCCCAGGGCTCTTGCATGGGATCGATAAAAATCTCCAGCCGCCGCCGCTGATAGGGCTTGAGAAGGTGCCAAGCTAGCTGACCCAACTGCCCCGAGAGCAGGTTGATTACCCCAAAAGTTACGGCCCCCGTCCACTGCCAGGGGAGACGCCAAGCAGCCAACCCCGCCATTCCCAGACACCAGAGCAGCCAAACCCAAAGCATCCAGCTCAGCTCTGGGCGAGTGTGTAAGCCATAGAGAATGGCTCCCACCCCCGGCGACAGGAGCAAGAGGATCCAACTGCCCTTGGCTCCGGCCCAGTAGAGCATGACCAGGACAATCACCACAAACACCAGGGCAGTGCCCAGGTTGGGCTGCAGGAAAATCAAGATCCAGGGAGGAGCAATGACGGCAACGGCCACCCAAATCTGGCTGAAGTACTTGATCGGCCAGTGGTGCAGGAGAGCAGCCAGGGTAACAATTACCCCCAGCTTGGCAAACTCAGAAGGCTGCACCTGAAAGCCAGCGATGGAGAGCCAGCGCTCCGCTCCTCCGCCTGCTGTGCCGAAAAAGAGCACTGCAATTAAACTCGCCAAGGTCAGGAAGTAGGTGAACCAGTGCCAGCGCAACAGCCGCTCATACGGGATCCGGGCTACCATTCCCAAAAACACCAGGCTGATCCCGGCCATGATCAACTGCTGTACCCAGTAGTGGCTGATGGGACGCTCCCAGACTGCGCTGCGGATGGCAAGAATGCCGATGCCTGTCAAGGCCAGCACCGTGGCCAGCAACATGCCATCGAACTCGCGCCAGGGAGCCAAGATCTGCCGCAGAAGCTTTTTCCACCTAGGCTGAGAAGACACCTTTGGGTCAACGTTGCCCAGCAATAGACCCCATCCTCCAAAGCAAGGCCAGCACCAGTTTGACATGCCCCTTGCCCCACTGGCTCACTCTCGACCCCTCTCCCACGGGGGGAGCTATTCCCAGCTCTGCAGTTGCCCTAGCCAAGTGGAGAGGCGGGATCCCACCTCTTCTCGACGCCTTTCAAGATTGGCTGCCGTCCAAATCAGAAGCAGGCCCAGCAGGATCCCAGTGGCCCAGAGCAGCAGCGCATCAGTTGTTACCAACAGCCATCCCTGCCGCAGGATCCCCAGCCCAAAAGCCAGCGTGCCCACGAAGAGATAGGCTCTTACCCGCAAGGCCAAGCCCAGCAGACCTAAGGCCAAACCCAACCCTACCGGCCAAAAGCCCGTCCACCGTTGCCCGTGAGTTTCCACCAGCACCACCAGCAGCCATGTGCCCAAGGAAACCAGCCGCAGCCAATGCCGCCCCTGTCGCCCGCTGGCTTCCTGTAATCCCGGATCCACCTGGGCCACATAGAGCAGGGATCCCACCAGGGGCAGGGCATAGAACGTCAGGGAAGCCCAATCCTGATGCCAGCCGTAATTCCACAGGATCCAGTTGCTCAAGAACAGGCTGACATAGCCCAGGCGCACTTGGGATCTCCAGATAGCCAGCAGGGCATAGTAGGTTGCCCCCAGCAGCAGATTAAGGGTGTTATTTCCTCCCGCGGTTACCGGAAAAGCGGCCAGGGGCAGCACCAAGGCTGTATTCTGCCAAGGAGCCGCCGGCCAGCCCCACCGTCGCCAGGGCAAGCCATGGTAAACCAGCCCCAGCCCACAGAGCAGGGATCCGGCCCACCGCGCTATGGATAGCTGCGGCAGCCCCAGGAACACACCGCCCAGCAGAACCCCAGCCCCCTGCCATGCGCTGAGGTAACCCCAGACCGTTGGCGCCCAATTTCGCTCTGTTGGAGATTCTAGAGTTGAGGTTCTCCCCTGTCCGGCGGCATAGGCCACCAGGCCGGATCCCGTCAGCACCCAGAGCCACTTCCCCCAAGGGCTGAGACCGAGATCCCAAAAGGCGAACAGAAGGAGTAGGCTGGCCAAGCCCCAGTTGCCGGCGCCTATCCGCTGCAGCCAGGCCGCTTTCAGCCGCAGGGTCGCCACCAGCCAAGGGGGACAAAAGCCGTAGCCCCAGGCCAAGCTCAGCCCTAACAGAGCGATCAACACCAACCCATTTGCCAGGGATCCCCCAGTTCGCTGGCTGAGGAAGTAAACCCAGCTCTCGTAGGCGGCCACAGACACGCCCCAAGCGCCCAGGAGCCCTTTCCAGTTGGCAGGACGGAGGTCTTCCCGGCCTTGCTCTTGCGCCCGTTGGACCGCCTGTCGACGCCCCAGGCCCAGCAGCACGATGGAGAGACCTAAGCTGCCCAAGCCCGTTACCTCACTCCACTGGGCATGGGATCCCAGCCAGCCCAACCCTGCATAGATCAAAGGCCCCGTCCGCCAGAAGCTCAGGGCCCTGACCTGTTGCAGGAGCTGCCCCCCCAAAGACTTTGTCCCGCCAGCGCGAGCGGCCCCCTCAAGCAAGAGTTTTTCCGGCCCAATCCAAAAGAGGATCCCCAGGCTCAGATTGATGACGGCAAGCAGAGGGGCAACAGGACGGGATCCCTGTACAGCCCACAACACGCCGCTTGCCGCCAGTAGCTCCAAAGCCCAGCCCAGCCCGTACAACAACCCATCCATCTGACCCTTGATCTGGCCAGATGAAAGGGCTTGGGCAATTTCAGGGGCATCCCCTGTCGGAGAGGACTCCGTCCCGCTAGCGCTAGGGGGGAGGGTCGGAGAGGATCCCGTCTCGGCAATGGGAGCAGAGAAGACCGGAGCAACCTCTACCCAAAGTCGGAGACCAATGGCCAGCCAGGTAACCCCAGAGGCCAGCGGTATGGCTGCCGAGAAAGCAGGGGGCGAGGAAGGGGTGAAGAGGGCCGCCGCGGTGGGCAACGTTAGGGAGAGCAAGAGCACCAACCCCAAGGGTATACCCCAGCCATCCAGGGCTGGCCGGTAAGCGGCTTGCAGGCGAGAAGAGAGGTGCCGGATGCCGTAGCGACAGCCGCTCAAGAGCAACAGCAGCGCTGCCAAGACCAGCAGCCATTCCGCTTCCGTAAGTGTCGGCAAGAGCCGGCTGATCCCCACCAGGCCGAACCCTGAGCCGAAGGCCACCGCCAGCAGGGCTTCCCCCTCTGCTCCAGGAGTAGGGGAACTTGGCAAGGGACAAGCCCATAGCCACACCTGGGTAGCTAGCAGCAGCAACCCCAGCCCTAGCCCGAGCAGATCCGGGCCCGGCCTGCCCAAGGTGAGCAACTGCGCCATCACCAGCGAGAGCACGGCCCAAAGACGCAGGGATCCCCGCACTGGGATCCCCTGCTGCCAGGAAAGGGATCCCAATCCCCCTTGCTCTGGGATCTGCAGCCAGCGGGGCATGAACTCCAGGGGGGGCAGGGCCAATACCTGAGCTGCCGTTAAAGCAAGAGGCACCAGCAGCCACAGCCAGCCCATGGATTGTTCACCAGTCGCAGACGAATCAAGGAACCGTTGCAGCAAAAACGCCAAGTAGCTGGATCCCACCAGCACCAGCCCTATGCCATCTGCACTTCGCTGCCACAGCTCCGCAGGCACTCCCCAAAAAAAGCGCTCTGACCCACCCAGAGCTACCCGCCCTGCCCATTGCAATAGGCCCACCAGCAGCAGAACCACTCCCCAACTGGACAGGCTAGTGCTCCGCACCGCTGGCGCGAACAAGTCGGGCAAAAGCCAGCGGATCCCGGCTAGCAGTGCCCCCACTCCGTAGGCGTGGGTCAGGAGTACCCAAAGAAAGTTGGGAGTTTCTCCTGATCTGGACTTTTGTTGTAGCCACCAGGCCAGGATCCCGGCGCTCAAAAGCAAGTGCCAAAAGCGAATGGCCGGATAGGGAAGGCTCAAGAGCAGCAGGGATCCCCCTAGCCCCAAAACCAAGCGCTCTGTTGGTTCCACCAGCCCAGAAAAGTCTGTCTCGCCGGCTTCTGGAGTGCTCCTCTGCCAGCGGGCCGCCAACCCCAACCACAGCACCTCGTAGGGCAGTAGCACCAACCCCAGCAAGCCCCAAGGGGAATCAAGGGGCTGAAACCAGTTGGTTACTGTAGCTACAACCTCTTGCCGCCAGCTTGCTGGCCACACCTGCCAAAAAGCCCAGCAAGTTTCCAGGCCCAGCAAGAACAGCAACGTCAAATGCACCCTAAGGACTTCGTCCCGCTGGGGCGACTGGGTGTGTCGGCGCAGACGCCCGGTTAGAACATGGATCCCCAGCAGGCTAATGCCCGGCAACTGCCAGCCGCTGAAACGGCTCTCCGCCAAGCCAATGGCGGCCAGCAGCCAGCCCACCACCAACAGCACCCAGCTTCCATCCCACCAGCGGGAGAGCATCCCCTCCTGAGCGCCTTCTGCTACGATGTACGGGGATCCCTGGGGCCATTCCGCTGCTAGCCAACCCAACAGGGCCACCGCCAACCCCAACTGCGGCACTTGGACATGCCCAGACAGCAGCCCCCGTAGGATTAACAGGGATCCGGCAGCCCCGATTAGCCAGATCTTGGAGCCCCGTAATTCCCGAGACCGGCGGCTCCAGGTGTAAATCACGGTGCTGAGGATCCCCAGATACAGGATCCCCAGGACAAAAGCAGGGCGAAGCTCCTGCGGCCCCAAGCTCCAGAAAGCGTGCAAGCCAGAGAGGGCCAAAAAGTTCACCAAGGTTCCGTAAAAGGCATTGGAAAAGGCATTGGGCTCCACACCGCTGTCGCGAAAGCCGGCACCTGAACCCAGCGAGCGCACCCGACCCTCAGCCGTCAACGGGATCCCCAGCAGCAAGCCCAGCGCCAGGATGCGGATCCCCCAAGGGATCCCCAGCCCATCCAGGGCCCACACGTTCACCGGCACCAGCAGCAGGGCAATAGCCTCCAAGGTTTGACCGGTTAGACGCAGCCCTTCCTGCCGTTGGATCCATCCAGCACCTACCCCAAAAGCCGCCGTATAGGCCAAGAGCACCCCATACTGAGCAGTTGGAGAAAATTGCTCCCAGTGGCTGGCCGCCAGCACCCCCGAGGACACCACCACCAAAAACAGGCCCAGCAGCAACAGCCAAGCCACGCTCAGCTCTGACAGCAAGTTCCGCAGCAAAACAGCCAGCGCCGGGGTAGGGGGGGGCAAGGACTCCGTCCGAGTAGCGCGAGTGGATTGAGGGGCAGCTTGGGGCTCTTCTCCCGCCTCAACTCCAGATCCAGCCAGGCGAGCATTTCTTTCTCGCACCATCCCCGGGATCCAAATCAAATCCAGGAGCTGACCGATCCCCAGCAGCCCAAAGGTCAACAGCCAGAGCAAACCCGTCCGCCAGCGGCCCAGATAAAAACGGTGCAGGCCACAGATGCCAAACAAACCCAAAATCCAGAGCACGTAGGCCGAGCCAAGACGAGCCGGGATCTCGTCGCTGGGGGAAACTGCCGCTGACCTTGGTTCCTCCCCCTCTAGCCGATACTGCTCCACCAGCAAGCGAAAGTGCTCTGGAGTCAGCAAGCTCAGCTCCAGCCAGGCCCGCAAACCCTGCAAGACTTGCTGCCGGGATCCCCGAACGGTGAGCTGCAAAAGGACGTCGTCCGAGGAGCGCGAACGGTCAGATTGCGGCTCCTCTGTTCCTGAGGGCGGAGCGCGATCCTGGGATCCCATGGCCAGATTCCTTGAGCAAAAGGCTTGGGGCTACTGCTACTCTAAGCCTTGCTCTGTCCGGTTGCCATGCTGTTCTCAAATCCTTCTCCTGCTGCGGCAGAGTGTCAGTTCCTGCTGATGCGACCAGCCCTCTAAACCTCAGTCGGGATCCCTGGGATCTCGCTGCTGTGAGTGCTGCGCAAGACGGGAAGTGTCATCATCTGCCCCAGCCGCGAAACGGTGAGCTCCGCCGCCGGAATGGGTTCCGAGACCTGTCCGCCGCTGAACACCATCACCCGGTCGCTGTACTGCAGGATCTCGTCCAAATCCGCCGAGGCAAAAAGAATAGCCGTACCCGCTTGGGTGCGTTCCAGCAATTGCCCCCAGACCCACAGCGCCGACTCGATGTCCAACCCTCGCGTTGGGTGCTCCATCAGCAAAAGACTCAGGGGTGTGGGCAAGAGAGCCAACTGACTGCGCTGTTGGTTGCCCCCCGAGAGTTGCTCCACCCGGCTGTAGGGGTGACCCCGAATGCTGAAGTGTTCGATGGCCGCTTGGGTCTGCTGACGGGCCAGAGCCCAGTTGATCCAGGGATCCTGCTGCTGGAGGGCAAAATGCTCCTGCAAGGTTAAGCCGGGGATCAGCCCTTCCCGCAGCCGATCCGCCGGAGAAAACCCCACCCCACAGCGCAGATAGTCGCCGTAAGGACGGCCTGTCATCTCCTGCCCCCCCAACAGAATCCGGCCACGCCTGGGCGGCAACAACCCTGCACAGGTGAGCAGGAAAGAGCGTTGCCCACTGCCTTCCAAACCGGCCAACCCAATCACTTCCCCCGGCTGCACCGCCAGATCTGGCAAAGCCAAGGCAAACGGCTCATGCCGCACCACCAGAGAGCGCAACTCCAACAGGGGATCCGCCCTCCTTTGCGGAGAATGGGGCCGAGCCGGGGGTGCCAACTCCCGCCCGAACATCCAATCGATCAACCGCTGTTCCAGCAGGGCAATGTCCTCACCTCTAACAGGCAGCTCCCCCACCACCTCCCCCTGCCGCATCACCGTCACCCGATCGCAAAGGCACTCCACATCGGCCAGCTTGTGGGAGACGAAGATCACCGATTTGCCCTGCTCCGCCAACCTTCTCAGAGCCGCGAACAGAAGATCTTTTTGCGCTGCAGAAATGCCCGTCGTTGGCTCATCCAAAATCAAGGTGTTGATCCCCAGGGAAAGCAACCGCAGCATTTCCAGTTGTTGCCGTTCCCCCACCGTCAAACTGCCGATGGCTCCATCGGGGTTGAGATTAAAACCAAACTCTTCACAGGCTTTCTCGAGACGTCTTCGGCTTTCCCGCAGCCCCAAGCCCAAGCGCCCTCGTTGCCCGGCAATAAAGTTTTCTAGTACCGTCAGAGAAGGAAAATCCAAGGGATCCTGGTGCAACATGCCAATGCCCAGGCGAATGGCTGCTGCAGGGCTGTCGATGCGAACCGGTTGCCCATCGATCCAAATCTCCCCCTGATCGCAGCGCAGAAAGCCGCTCAGGATCTTAACTAAGGTACTTTTGCCGGCCCCATTCTCCCCAAGCAGGCCGTGGATTGTGCCCGCCTCCACCCGCAAGGACACATCGCGGTTCGCCTGTACCGCCCCAAAACGCTTGTGGATGTGCAGCAGCTCGACCTTCATCTTGACTATGGTAACTTGCTCCCCCCAAACTCAAAATCCGGAAGAATACACTTGCTGAGGTTGCAAGCGCCAGTGCTACGATAGCGGCAGCTCGCCGTTAGGCGTTGGCTACGGACGAGTTCAGCATCGATCTGTGGTTCGCCCTGCACCCCTTCTTCGCCCTTCTCCCCTGCCACCCATCTCGGATAGCAACCGCCTCAAAATCTTCTCAGGCAGCGCCAACCCGGCTCTGGCTCAGGAGGTGGCGCGTTACTTGGGCATGGATCTGGGCCCGATGTTGCGCAAGCGCTTTGCCGATGGCGAGCTGTACATCCAAATCCAAGAGTCGATCCGGGGTGCTGATGTCTACTTGGTGCAGCCCACTTGCCGCCCCGTCAACGACCACCTGATGGAACTGCTGGTGATCATCGATGCCTGTCGCCGCGCCTCTGCCCGGCAGATCACCGCTGTCTTGCCCTACTACGGCTACGCTCGCGCCGACCGCAAAACGGCAGGCCGAGAAGCGATCACCGCCAAGCTGGTGGCCAACATGATTACCCAGGCGGGAGCTCACCGCGTGCTGGCTATGGATCTGCACTCGGCCCAGATTCAAGGCTACTTCGACATTCCCCTCGACCACGTCTACGCCCAGCCGGTATTACAGGCTTACCTCAAGGAAAAGGGCTTGCTCGACGAAGACATTGTGGTCGTCTCTCCCGATGTGGGGGGTGTGGCTCGTGCCCGTGCCTTTGCCAAAAAGCTCAAGGAAGCCCCTCTGGCAATCATCGACAAGCGCCGTCAAGCCCACAACGATGTGGAAGTCATGAATCTGATTGGGGATGTGCGGGGGAAAACTGCCATCCTTGTGGATGACATGATCGATACCGCAGGCACCATCTCGGAAGGGGCAAAATTGCTGCGCAAGCTGGGAGCCAAAGCGGTTTATGCCTGCGCCATTCATCCTGTTTTTTCTGAGCCGGCCATTCAACGCCTGCGGGGTGGTCTATTTGAAGAGGTGATCGTCACCAACACCATCCCTATCCCTCCAGAGCAGCACTTTCCCGAGTTAACCGTTCTCTCGGTAGCCAATGTGCTGGGGGAAGCGATCTGGCGCATCCATGAAGATAGCTCCGTCAGCAGCATGTTTCACTAAAGTAAGTTTCAAAGTAAGTTTCTCCAGAGTATCGCTAGAGTAGAGTGGGTGCAGAATGGGTGCGCCTGCTCCTTTTCCCTGTGGAGATCAGCCCAACCAGGCACCCCCGATCTGTCGTGATGGACTGGGTTGAGCCAGCTCCTCGGCCAGGTTTTCCCATGTCACCTCCCATTTCTCGCTCGCCAAGATCCGTTGTGCACGGTTTTGCTTTCCCGCGGACTGCTCCCAGGGAAGGGCAGTCCCTTCAAACCGAACTGGGTACAGCGCTGTACCCGCTGTTGCAATTACTGGGTCAACTGCTGAAAGTGCCCTTGGTCTATCTGGAACTGGATCAGCCGGGATCGGATCCCCACTCGTCTTCAAAAGGGATCCTCTACCGGGATCCGCAAGGGATCCCAGCCGGCGAACCCTTCAACCTCAATGCCAGTCCTGGGGCTGAGCAATGGCCTTTTCATGAATCCTTCCTCTTGCAGACTGAGCAGGGGATCCGGTTGGCCGATCTGCACCTGCTTGACTGCCATCCTCGCCAACTGAGTTCCTTTGAACGGGAACAGATTGACCTCGTTGCCCTCAGCCTGAAGCACATTCTTCTCCAAGCCCAGGAGCATCGGCAAACCCTCGAGCAGCTCCAATCCCAACTGCAGGACAGCCGCAGCACTGCTGCCCGCTACCAGCAGATCTTCGAGAACGCCGTCGAAGGCATTTTTCAAACCACCCTAGAGGGCAAATATCTGGTTGCCAACCCGGCCTTGGCCCATATTTTCGGCTACGAATCCCCTGAGGATTTGATGCACAACGTCTCCGATATCGGCACCCAAATCTATAGCGATCCGGAGCAGCGAGCCGAATTCATTCAGCGCATGCTAAAAGAAGGTCAAGTTGTGGATTTTGAGCACCAAGTTTGCCGCAAAGATGGCAGACTGATTTGGATTTCTTTAAATGCCCGCACCATCTACAACGACCAAGGGGATCCCCTCTATTTTGAAGGATTTGTTACCGACATCACAGCATCCCGTCAACTGAAAGAACGACAACAACAATTGGAAGAGGCCCGCCGAGAGAGCGAGCATCGTTTTCTGCAACTGGCAGAGAATACGCAGCAACTGTTTTGGATCACAACACTCTACAGCAAAGAGCTGATCTACGTCAGCCCAGCCTGCGAAGCCCTTTGGGGCCTTTCCGCCGAAGAGGCTTACGCCAACCCCCAAGCCTGGATGCGCCAAATCCACCCCGACGATCGCTGGTTGTTCCCCACCATCCTCAAAGCCCAATCGGAGGGCAAATCCACCGATGTCGTCTTCCGCATTTATCGCACCGATGGCCGCCTGATTTGGTTGCGGGAACGCACTTTTCCCATCGCCGACAAAGAGGGCAAAATCTATCGGGTAGCAGGGATCGTCGAAGACATCACCGAGTCCAAGCAACTGGAGGCCGAACGGCGTCGTATAGAGCAAGCCTGGCAACAAAGCGCCAACCATTTTCGGCAGATTTTTGAGCTGGCCCCCAATGGAATTGCCCTTGTGGACTTGCAGGGGCGATTTATCCAGGTCAACGATGCCTTTGCCCAGATTGTCGGCTACACCCCCGAAGAATTGAAGCATCGGCAACAACTGGACATTCTCCACCCCGAAGATGTCAACCCACTGCTGGGGGCCAATGAGGCTTTGCTGGCAGGGAAGGTCTCTGTCAGCCAGCGCCAGATTCGCTACACCCACCGTTCCGGCCAGGTTGTTCATGTGCTGTTTCAGGCCACCCTGCTCACCGACGAGGAAGGACAGCCCACCCAGTTTCTCAACCAGGTGATCGACATCAGCGCCCGCGTGGAGGCAGAAATTGCCCTCAAAGAAAGTGAAGAACGCTTCCGCCAATCCTTTGAATGGGCCCCCATTGCCAAGGCCATGACCCACGTGGATGGCACCTATTTGCAAATCAACGCCGCTTTTACCGAAACCCTGGGCTACACCCTGGAGGATCTCAAAGGGAAAACCGTCCTCGACATCACCCATCCCGACGACATCGCCACCACTCTGGAAAACAGCAACCGCCTGCTGGCCGGCCAGGTGCATCAGTGGGAACAGGAACAACGCTACATCCACAAGAACGGCCAAATAGTCTATGCCATTCTTCGCATCACCCTGGTGCGCACGGCCCAAGGGGATCCCAGCTACTTTCTAAGCCAGATTTTGGACATTACCGAGCGCAAGCAAGCCGAGGCAGCCCTTCGCCAAAGTGAGCTGAGTTTACGGGGCATCTTCCAGCAGTCAGCCCTGGGCATTTCCATCGTCGATCATCGGGGCCATTACCTAAAAGTGAACCCCGCTCTGGAAGAGATCTTGGGCTATAGCGCTGCCGAACTGACCCACATGAGCTTCTGCGACCTCACCCATCCCGAGGACATTCAGGAAGATTGGCAACTCTTCCAGGAGGTTTTGAACGGCCAACGGGATCGCTACCACCTGGAAAAACGCTACATCCACCGCAGCGGAAAGGTGGTTTGGTGCCGCCTGGCAGTCTCTGCAGTCCGGGATCCCAAGGGCAAAAACCTCTTCATCATCGGCATTTGCGAAGACATTACCGAAGAAAAACGGGCAAAGCTGCAGATCCAAGCTGCCCTTCAGGAAAAAGAAGTCCTGCTGCGGGAGATTCACCACCGCGTCAAAAACAACCTGCAAATCATCTCCAGCCTGCTGCGGCTCCAAGCTGACCAAATCAAAAGCCGCAAGTACGCCCGCGTTTTTAAGGATGCCGGCAGCCGTATTCAAGCCATGTCTTTGATCCACGAAGGTTTGTACCAATCCAACAATCTGGCCGCTGTGGATCTCAAGCAGTACCTACACAATTTGATCTCCAACCTCTTTCACTCTTACGGGGTAAACCCCGAGAGCATTCGCGCCAACATCCGCGCCGAAGGGATCCGCCTCAACCTGGACGATGCGGTCTTGTGTGGCCTGATCATCAACGAGTTGGTGACCAACAGCCTCAAGTATGCCTTCCCGAAGGGCCGCAGCGGGGAGATAGAGATTCATTTCAGCCAAACCCGCAAATATACTCAGTTGCGAGTCTCCGACAATGGCGTTGGCTTGCCCCCGAACTTTGACTTCAAGGAAACTCAATCTCTGGGTTTACAACTGGTTGCAACCCTCACCGATCAGCTACAGGGCAAGATACAATTGAGGAGCAAACCGGGTACCACCTTCATCATTACCTTTCCGAGGAGCGAGCCTTGAAGAGAGTTCCACCCCTTGTCAAAGGCAGTATCCTGGTCGTCGAAGACGAGAAGATCATCGCCAAGGACATTGCCAACGTTCTGAAAAAATTTGGCTACGCTGTGCCCGCCATTGCTTCTTCCGGGGAAGAAGCGATCCGAAGGCTGGAAGAGATGCCGGTGGACTTGGTCTTGATGGATATCGTCCTAAAAGGCGATATCGATGGCATAGAAGCCGCCAAGCGGATCACCGAGCGCTTCAACATTCCGGTGGTGCATCTGACGGCCTACGCCGACGAAGACACCCTCTCCCGCGTCAAGGAGACCCGGCCCTTCGGCTACATCATCAAGCCTTTCAAAGAGCGGGAACTCTACACCACCATTGAAATTGCCCTGCACAACCACCGCCAGAGCCTTGAGAACCGCAAGCTGGAAGAGAAAAGAATCGAGGAGCTGCGGCAAAAACTGCAGCAGTTGCAGCAGTTCACGGACGTGAAGGGCACTCTGTTCAAGAAATTCTTGCAGGATCTGAGCGAGCCCCTCTCGAACCTCAGCTTTGCCTTGGGGCTGCTCAAAGATGCCGAGTCGGAGCAGAAGCGGGAGCACTATCTGCAGGTGCTGGAGGATGAGTTTCGCCGTGAGCTGGAGCTGATCCACCAAACCTCTAACCTGGAAAATCTCCTGAACCTGGAAAATGTCGGCCTGTTGAGCCAGTTCAGCCTGCTGCGTCCCCAGGAGCCCAGCCGTAGTCACCGGTTGGAGGAGGAAGCGCCCACCCCTGCAGCCACGGCCCCCCAAGAGTCGGCAGGCTCTGCCCCCACACCCAGCCCCACCGCCGTTACGGCGCCACGGGCACCGCTGCGCCCCCTCAACCAGACTCAGTTGGCGGAACGTTTGGGGGTGGTGGTTTCCGCCATTACCTATTGGAAATTCAAAACCGGGTTTCCGGAGTGGAGCCGCAGCCGGGATCCCGAGGGCATTTCTTGGCGCTATTCCCCCGATTCCAAGCGCTTTTCACCCGTGCCCTAGCTAGCGTTGCACCACTTCCACCCGCACAGGTGCCAGCCCCGAGCGCACCATCCCCAACACCTCTGCCGCCCGCAGGGAGAGGTCGATGATCCGACCGGGGATAAAAGGGCCGCGATCGTTGATGCGCACGACAGCCTGGCGTCCGTTTTTCAGGTTGGTCACCCGTACCTCGGTGCCAAAGGGCAGGGTGGGGTGGGCAGCCGTCATCTCATGGCGGGTTGGGTGCAGGTCATACCAAGAAGCAATGCCCTCTTGCACAGGCCCAACCACGCGGACAGGGGCGGGTTCCTGTTGAGGGGCTGTTTTCGGCTTGGAACCTGCAACAGCGGCTTTGGCGGTCAGAGCAGCCGGTTGAGGCAGGGCCGGAGCTGAAATGGGCGGGGCATCGAGCAGCAGACGGCGGAGACGGTTGGCGGCCAAAACAGCCACATCCACCGGGCGCTGGTTGTCGATCAACAGCACTCCATCGTCGATGCGCAGCAATTCCTTGTTGTTGACCTGAATGGTGTAGAGAGGAACACCCAAGCCTTGTTCGGCCAATTCCAAACCTGCCCAACCTAAGGTGATGGTGGTGTCTTTCAGGGATCCCTGGGCCATTTGGTTGAGCTGGGCCACAAGGGTGCTGGCCCGCATCAGCGGTGGTTCTAGCCCAGGGTGCTCGACAAAACTGACAATGGGCAGATCCCGCACATAGACAGTAACCACCTGTTGCCCGTCCATCTGATAGTCGTAGAGGGTGGAGATGGGCTGGCTGGTGTGCTGCTGTTGTTCGCCGATCTTGAGAATGGGTTCTTCTGCTCGACGGGGCAGGATCGCCTGGCGAGTTCGGTTCAAAGAATGATCCAAGTTCAGGGTACCCAGTTTGGCAGGGGCAAGACCTTTGTGGTCGGAGATAGGGGTTTGGGGGGTTCTCGGCAGCGTTCTGACTGGGGCTGCGGCAGCAGTGGCGGGTTGGGAAGGGGGAACGAGGTCGGTGGCCGGGGAGGGCAATTTGGATGCAGGTGACAGCTCCGCTGCTCGGGTGCTCAGGGATCCGGTTCGCGTCGAGGCTTGTGCTCGCGAAGTCAAGCCGCCCAACATGCCTACCGGCAAGCCCAAAGCCGTGACACAGAGACAGCTGACCAAGCCCATTTTGCGGGCGGGATCCAGTCCCTGTCCAAGCTGTTTCCAATTTCGCATGAGGCCGCGCTCCTCTCCAATCCTGTACAACTTCCAAGGCGACGGTTAAAACAGAAGTTAATGTACCATAGGTTTCTGAGTTGACCCGTTTGCACAGTCGGGCACAAAAGCCCAAGTCTTGATAGCATAAGGAGTTTCGGCATCTTGGACTACCGCTCAGCAGGGGTTGACATCGATCTGGGCCAGGCCTTTGTCAGGGGGATCCGCGAGCGCGTTGAACGGATTCAAGTTCCGTCTTCAGGTTCTTCAGAAACCTTGGGTGGCATCGGCGGCTTTGCCGGCCTGTTTGAGCTGCCGACAGGGTATCAAGCGCCGGTGTTGGTGGCGGGCACCGATGGGGTGGGGACAAAGCTGGACATTGCCCAGCAGTGGGGTCAGCACCGGGGGGTGGGCGTCGATCTGGTGGCGATGTGTGCCAACGATGTGCTGACGGTGGGGGCCCGGCCGCTGTTTTTCTTGGACTATGTGGCCACTGGCAAGCTGGAGCCGGAAGCCCTGTGGCAGGTGATCGATGGCATCTTGGCGGGCTGCCAGGAAGCGGGCTGCCAACTGCTGGGCGGGGAAACGGCGGAGATGCCGGGGTTTTATCCCCCTGGGAAGTACGACCTGGCCGGGTTTTGTGTGGGAATTGTGGAGAAGGCGGCCATTCTGGATGGGTCGCGGGTACAGCTTGGGGATCGGCTGTTGGCTTTGCCCAGCAGCGGCCTGCACAGCAACGGCTACAGCTTGGTGCGGCGGATTGTGGCCGACCGGGGTTGGCGCTGGGATCACCGGCCTCCCGGCTGGGATCGGCCTTTGGCGGAAGTATTCCTCACCCCCACCCGCATCTACGTGCAGGCGGTGCAGCGGCTGCAGGCAGCAGGGATCGCCATCCACGGCATGGCCCACATCACTGGCGGCGGGATCCCGGAAAACTTGCCCCGCTGTTTGGCCCCCAACCAGGCGGCGCGGCTGCAGCCCCATAGCTGGCCCATCCCACAGGAGTTTCTCTGGCTCCAAGAACAGGGCCAGGTGGAGACCTTGGAGATGTTCCGCACCTTCAACCTGGGGGTGGGCTATGTGCTGGTGATCCCCCCTGAGGCGGAAAATCAGGTGAGATCCCTGCTCCCCGAAGCCTTCCCCATTGGGGAGGTGGTGGCGGCCTGTCCAGGGGAAAGCCGCGTTCTGGGACTGGAACAGTGGGGATCCCTCACAAGCCCTGCCGACTAGCCAACCGATGGATCCCCACCAAAAGGGGGAAAGGGATCCCAGTTCCCTCGACTCATCCTCGCCGTCGCTATGCTAAGTTGGCATGTGGCCTCAGCGCTGTTGCCCGCCTTCTTGCCCGAGCCTGCTTCCCGACATTTGTCCTCTTTGGGAATAGGGGTAACTCGGCCTTGGACCGTTTGCTAATCGCTGCTGACCCTCTAGGTTAGGAGTTGCTGATGACAGGTTTACCCACTGCTCGTGCAACCGCGGGTGCCATCGAAGTTGAGCATCTGAGCAAAACCTACGGCAGCTTTACTGCCATTCGCGATGTTTCCTTCCAGGTGAACGCCGGCGAGATCATGGGTTTTTTGGGGCCGAATGGGGCTGGCAAGACCACTTCCATGCGCATTTTGGCGGGGTATCTGCCTGCCAGCGAGGGGACGGCGCGGGTGGCCGGGTTTGATGTTCACGAAAACTCGATGGCGGTGCGGCAGCGCATTGGCTATCTGCCGGAAAACCCACCCCTCTACCCCGACATGACGGTGGAGGCGTACCTGCACTTTGTGGCCCAGATCAAGCGGGTCAGCGCTGGCGATCGGCCCAGGCGGGTGGACGAGGCGATCCGGCGGTGCAGCCTGGAAGAAAAGCGCCACACCCTCATCCGCAAGCTCTCCAAGGGGTTTAAGCAGCGGGTGGGCATCGCCCAAGCTCTGGTTCACGACCCGCCGGTGATCATCCTGGATGAGCCCACCATTGGGCTGGATCCCAAGCAGATTATCGAGGTGCGCAAGCTCATCAAGAGCCTGGCGGGGGAGCACACCATCATCCTCTCCACCCACATCCTGCCCGAGGTGAGCATGACCTGCGACCGAGTGGTGATCATCAACCGCGGCCAGGTGGCGGCCATTGGCACGCCTGCCGAGCTGACAGCCCAGCTCCAGGATCGGCAGCAGGCAAAGCTGGTGGTGGGGGCAACCGAGGCAATGGCCATCCGGACGGCCCTGCAGCCTTTGCCCCAAGTGGAGGTGGTGAGCCTACAGCCCTTGGCGGCGGATCCCTCCCGCTGGCAGGTGCAGCTCAAGAGCAACGCTGCCGCGGACGGCTGGATCCCGGAGGTGGCCAGGGTGCTGGTGCAGGCGGGGATCGACCTCTACGAGATAGGCCGCCCGCAGGCTTCTTTGGAAGAGATTTTCCTGCAGCTCACTACGCAAGAGGGATCTGAGGGCGCATTGGAGCATGCCTCTAACCCCCAAAACCCTGAACTTTGCTGAATTTACTGAGCTTTAGGCGGTTTGGCAAAAGTCATTGAGAGGGATATAGTAGACCAAGTTTCCCCCTGATCCTTGAGTCCACCGCAACGGTTGCCGGGAAGTGAAGGGGGAAAGCGCTCGGGGGGTATTCCTCAGGGCTTTGCGGGATACCGCCTTCCTGCTCAGAGATAGGCAGGATGCGATCGCTTCTTTCCTGAACCATGTTCAGGAGAGTTCAGCGTGAATGTATCAGGAAGCGGCATGAACGGAGTGGTTGCCATTTTTCGCAAAGAGCTGCGCGGCTACTTCACCTCCCCCATTGCCTATGTGGTGGCCGCGGTGTTTTGGGGACTGGCGGGGTTTTTCTTCTTTAATATTCTGGTGCGGGTGATCAGCTTTTCTCAGCAGGTGGATCTTTTCGCCCAGTTCGGCCAGGAGAACAATTTCGACGCCGCCACCATCCTGTCGCAGCAGTTTCTCAACCTCTTGGGCACCCTCTCCTTATTTCTATTGCCCATCTTCACCATGAGTTCCTATGCCGAGGAGCGGCGGCGAGGCACGATGGAGCTGCTGGCTACTTCTCCCATCACCAACTTGGAGGTGGCCCTGGGCAAATGGTTGGCGGTCTGGGTGTTTTTCATCACGCTGCTGCTGCCGCCGCTGGTCTACCATGTGCTGGTGCTGAGCAGCGCCAACCCGGCAGTGGACTACCGCCTGACCTTGATGGGCTATGTGGGCCTAACCCTGCTGGCGGGCAGTGTCATGGCCTTGGGGTTGTTTATCTCTTCTCTGACAGACAGCACCCTCATCGCAGCAGTGGCCACCTTTGGCCTGATCCTGCTGCTCTGGGTGATCGACGCGGCAGCCGGCCAGGAGGAAAACTGGATTGCTGCAACGCTGCGGCACGTATCTTTGCTGCAGCAATACAGCAACTGGGTGCAAGGGATCCTCAGCAGCAGCAGCCTCATTCTTTTCTTGAGCATCATCGTCCTGGGGCTGTTTGCCACGGTGCAATCGGTGGAAAGCCTGCGCTGGCAACAGAGCTGAGGTCAGATGGGAGGAGTGTGGTGTTTGCGGCAGCGGTGCGGAGCATTATGAAGGACTGGCGCGCGTTATTGGACTGGACAGGGATCCTGGGCATTGGCGTCATCGCCATCGGCCTGGTGGTGGGATCCGCCTTTACCGGTTGGACGGCTGTGCCCCTGAGCATGCTGGCAACGGGCCTGGCCCTGCTGGTGGTTTGGGGCATCACCCACCGGCAGGAGGTGGGGGTCTTCCTCGGTTTGCGTTCCACCCAGACCAACGCCAACATCCTGGTGGCGGTGGCGGCGATGGCCGTCATTCTAGTGCTGGTGAATGTGGTGGCGGTGCGCTACGACCTGCGGCTGGATCTCACCGAGGAGGGTCTGTTTACCCTCTCGCCCCAAACCCGGCAATTGGTGCAGGGATTGGTGCAACCGGTCAAAGTTTGGGTGGTCACCACTGCGCCGGATCCCAATCTGCGGGAACAACTGGAGCGCTATCGCCGCCTCAACCCCAACCGCTTCCAGTTTGAGTTTGTGGATCCCAACCGGGATCCCTTGACCATTCAACGGCTGCAGGTGACGCAAAACAACACCCTGGTGGTGGAGGCCGGAGAAAGCCGACAACAACTGCCCCAGCCCCCTGCTCCTGACCTGGAGAGCAGACTGACCCCTGTCTTGTCCAAAGTGGTCAACCGAGGGGAGTTAGTGGCCTATTTCGTGCAAGGGCATGGGGAAGTGGGGCTGCAAGCGAGGGAAGGCGCCCCAACTCTGGCTCAGGCGGCGGCAGCCCTGGGCCAGGAAGGCTATCGGGTAGAGCCCCTCAACTTGGTGCAAGCGGAGATCCCAGAGGATGCGAATGTCCTGGTGCTGGCGGGGCCACAGCGGGCTTTGTTCCCCGGCGAGGTGGAGAAACTGCAGGATTACCTGGCCGGGGGAGGACGGCTGCTGTTGTTGATTGGGCCACGGGTGGATGCCGGCCTGGATCCCTTGCTGGAAGAGTGGGGCGTGGTCTTGGGGGATGACATCATCCTGGAGGCGAGCAGCATCAGCCAGCTTCTGGGGACAGGGCCAGCCGTAGCTTTGGTTACTGACTACGGGGATCACCCCATTACCGCCCCCTTGGCCGCCCAGCGGCTGATGACCCTCTTTCCCTTAGCTCGTTCGGTAGAAACCCAAGCTCGGGAAGGGATCCAAGCCACGCCCTTGCTGCGCACCGGCCCGCAAAGTTGGGGGGAGACCAGTCCTGAGCTGGAACGTGGCCCCTTGCAATTCGATCCGGATCAGGACAAGCCCGGCCCCCTCACCTTGGGTGTTGCTTTAACCCGCCGTTTGGACGCCGACCAGGCCGACACAGGATCCCCGCAGGAGGCCCGCCTGGTGGTGATCGGCAATGTCAACTTTGCCCTCAACGGCAACTTGCGGCAGCAGGGCAACCGGGATCTCTTCTTGAACACCCTCAACTGGCTGACTGAGCAAACGGAGCAGATCTCCATCCGCCCCAAATCCATCACGGATCGCCGTCTCACCCTGACCGGTCAAAACTTCCGCTGGCTGGTGCTGGGATCGACGGTCCTTTTGCCCTTGGCGGCCCTGGGTTCCGGAGCTGCCCTGTGGTGGCAAAGACGGTAGAGCTGGAGGAAAGCAGGCATGTTCAAGCGAACCACCTGGATTCTCCTGGGTTTGGCGGTGGCCTGTTTGCTGGGCTACTTCCTCTTGGACAACATCCGGCAACTGCGTCAGGAGCAACAGGCGGAGCGAGCGCGGCTGTTCCACTTTGCCACCGACACCATCGCCCGCATTGAAATCCGCCAACAGAAAGAGGGGGAACCCGTTCGCGGCAGCGGTGCGGAGTACTTGGAAATCCTTTTGGAGCGCAATCCAGAAGAAGAGGGATCCCGCTGGCGGATTGTCAGTCCCATTCAGTCAGCGGCGCTGGACTTCCCCATTGAGCAGTTGCTCAACACCTTCTCCCGCCTCACCCCCCAAATCACCCTAGAGGGGGCCACCGACCTAGCCGCTTTTGGCCTGGATCAGCCGCGACACCAAATTGCCCTTTTCCCCAAGGAAGGGGATCCCTACCGCCTAGCCATCGGCAACGACAACTTCGATGGCTCCGGCTTCTACGCCCAGCCCGAAGGGGGACAGGTGGTGCTTCTAAGCAGTGCCCAGAAGGGATCCCTGTTGCCCTCCCTACTGGCTTTGCGGGACAAAACCTTGCTTCGGTTTGACACTGCCGAGGTGAAGGCCCTGCAAGTGCAGTTGGCAGAGGCGGAGCCGGAAGTTGTTCGCCTGCAGCTGCAAGACGTTCGCGCCAGCGGTGCGGAGCACTTTACTTGGCAGATTGTCCAGCCCCGCGAGCTGCCTGCCGATGACCTCAACGTCGATCGTCTGCTCAATACTTTGTCTCGCCTGCAGGCCGTGGAGTTCCCCGCCGAGACCAAAGACGAGCTCGCCCCCTATGGCTTGGAGCAGCCTTCCGCCCGCCTAACGGTGGAGCTGGAGGGCGGCAAAACCCTGAACGTCGCTTTGGGATCGGAGAAAGATGGCCAGGTGTACGTCATCACCTCTGAGCACCCGGCAGTAGCCACCCTGCTCACCTCCACCGCCGATATTCTCCGCTCCGACTTGGAAGAGCTGCGGGATCACCGCATTGCCCGCCTCAACGCCAACCAAGTGGGCCAAGTCACCTTAGAATCCCAAGGGGAAAAGGTCACCCTCACCCCTCGGCCTTCAGAGAAGGGATCCCTGGAGCTGCGCTGGGAAAACCCGGAGCGACCGGGCCAGCCTGTGGATCTCAGCTCTCTGTTCTCCAGCCTGAATGCTGCCCGCGCCAAGGAGTTTGTGGAACAGGCCGACGCGGAAGCCCAAAGGGTGTTGTCTGAGCCCGACCTACGGCTGACCTTTGAGCCTAAGCCTGACGCCGAGCAGGATCCCTTAACCCTGACCTTGGCCTCCTCTGGCTTGCGGGCCTACGTGCAAAGCAGCCGCCAGCCGGACATTGCCGTGATCGAGCTGAGCACCTTCAACAGCCTGGAAACCGAAGTGAATCGCCTCTTGGAAGGCCAGCCGGAGAGCAAGGACTCTGCCCCACTCACGCGACCAGATCCCACTCCCTCGCCCTAGAGTCCCTAGAGCCTTAGCCAGCAGAGGTAGCTGTCTTCTCCTCCGCGGTTTGGGTTGCTTTTTTCAGGGCTTCCCCTTGTATCGTCAACACCGAGCAGGGGGCGCGGTGCAGCACGTAGTTGCTGACGCTGCCCAGAAACAGCTCGCTCAGGCCGGAGTGGCCGCGGCGGCCCACCACCACCAAGTCCGCATCCCAAGAGCGGGCCAGATCGCAGATGACCCGACCGGGGTTGCCGTAGTTGAGGCTGTACTCAGCGCGGATCCCGTGCTCAGCCGCTTTCTCCACCAGCGAGCGCAGGTAGTCCATCTGGTTTTGCTCGAAGATGGCACATTGCTCCCGGTAGGACTGCCACAGCTCGGCGCTGATGGTGGAGCTGTAATCTACCCCCAGGATCATCGGCGGCTCTGGGGCGCCCGGCTCTTCCTGAGACAGAACATGGAGAATCATCATCTGCGCCTGCATGGCCTTGGCCACTTGGACGGCCTTTTGAAATACTCCCTGGCTCAGCTCCGACCGATCCACTGCCACCAAAATCCTGCTGAACATATTGGCTTCCTCCAGATGGCTAACAGCGGGGCACAAGGCAGAAGCAGCGTGACTTCGGGGTTGACCTCTGACCCCTTTTCCCTCGACTCCAAGCTCCCCTCTGCTCTGCCCCACCTATCTGTGTTGTAGAAGATTTGGGCGAGAAAACCCCAGATATCTTGAACGAACTAGGCAGATTGGCAACGAAAGTTCAGAGATCTTGACACCGGTCAGAAGGCATCGCCTTGGGCTGCCCACTCCAACACCGCCTGCAGCGCCTCGGCCTGCTCTTGCCAGACTTGATCGAGGGGAGTGCCCCGCAGGATTTCCAGCGTTAGGGTTGGGATCCGCCGTTCCTGCCCTGCCCAAGTGCCCAGAGAACCAGGGGTAGGGTAGCCAATGTCGGCGGTAATGGGCAAGCCGTTGCGAGCAGCCATCACCTGGGCCAGCTCAAGGGCAGGGCCGTTGTAGTTCACGCAGGGGTGTGCCTGACAGGAGTGGGCAGAAAGGATAAATTGGGGCCGCATCTGGGCCAAGCCCCCCAACAACACTTGCGTTTCGGGCTCGGAGCCTGGGGCCGATCCGGGCGGATAACGAGCTTCCAGAGAGGCCGGGATCCAATCTTGGGTGGGCAGATTGCGGTTGAGATCCACACCGTTGGCATTGAGACGTTGCCCCAGGGCACAGCCATCCGGGTTCAAGCGAGGGATTGCCCATAGGGTCGCTTTCCCGGCCAGGGATCCCCATCTCCCCGAGGCCACATAGCGCTCGATCAGAGTGTATCCTTCCACCTCGTCCCCGTGTACTCCGCCGATCAGCAGCAAGGAGCGGATCCCTTGGGTGAGCTGCCAAAGGTGAATGGGACGCCCCTGCACCGAGTAGCCGATGACCCGCAGGGATCTCAAAGGTTCACCCGCAGCAAGTTCCTGAGACATGGGGGATCCCGGCAAGTCTCGCAACCGTTAGAACGGGAGATCGTCCGGCTCCGGTGGGGAAACCACATCCCCCTCAGAGGATTCCACAATCGCCGGTTCACCCATCCCCGTCAGAGAGAGGACGCGAGCGGATCCCAGTTGATGGACACGGCGCGCGGTGATCTCGGCCAGCTTTTCCTTGCGCCCATCTCGCTCCACCACATTCATGTGCAGTTGGCCTTCCACTGTGATTTGGTCGCCCACATGGCAGGTGTCCACCACCCTTTTGGCCAGTTCTCCAAAAGAGGAAACGCGCACCCGGTAGGGCGGCTCATCCGGGCGCAAGCTGGGAAAGCCAATCACCAAGGACGCAACAGCTAAGTTATCAAGGGTGTAGCGCAGCTCTGGCTCAGACAGAACCTCGCCCATCAACACAATCGAGTTCATAACGGAGCCATCCAGGGATAAGGGGCAGCTCAGCGCACTTCCATCATGCCCGCAGGCCAGGATGCCGTCAAACCTAGCCGACGCGGAGAGTCATGTGGCGCAGCACACTCTCGTTGATGCGCAGGTTTTTCTCCCAGGCAGCCACCGCATTGGGTTCGGCTTCGTAGTTGAACTGGATGTACAGACCTTCCTTAAACTTTTTCATCTCAAACCCGGCAAAGCGGCGCTTGCCCCTATTGGTAATCTCCACGTGGGTTACTCCGTTCTCTCGCAGGATTGCCTCCTGACTGCTGAGCAGTTGTTCGAGGGGTTCATCTGACAGATCAGGACGCACAATCAGCATCGTTTCGTAAGCGCGGGGCATGGAAGCGAGTTCTCCTTAGAATCCAGTGGTAGAGACGCAGTGGACTATACTAGCTTTTCTTTCCTGCAACCGAAAAGGCTGCCGCCCAATTCCCATACCCTGGCCGCAGCAGCCAATGCAGGTGAGGCTGCTCACAAGAGGGGATCCATTGTCCGATACAATAGGGATTGCTTCATTGGCCGCCGGTTGGCCCGGCCAAGACACGCTGAATCGAGAGTTGGGATTCCAAGCATGAGCGCAGACGAAGTTTATAGCCGTGTTCGTAAGATCGTGTCCGATCAACTGGGCGTGGAAGATGACAAAGTGACCCCGGAAGCCAATTTCCAGAACGACCTGGGGGCCGACAGCCTCGATACGGTGGAGCTGGTCATGGCTTTTGAAGAGGAATTCGACCTGGAGATCCCCGATGAAGATGCAGAGGGGATCGCCACCGTGCAAGACGCTGTTAACTACATCCTCTCGAAGAAAGCTGCCTAGTCTGCCCCCAGTTCTGACTCTATACCCCCGGGCTAACACCGGACGATGGCTACCACAGATCCCGCCACTGCTTACAGACCAACCCGCCGCGTTGTGATTACGGGCCTGGGTGCGGTCACCCCTATCGGCAACTCTCCTGCCGAGTTTTGGCAGAGCTTGCTGGCAGGGCGCTCCGGCATTGGGCCGATTACCCATTTCGATGCCTCCCGCCACGACTGCCGTATTGCCGGAGAGGTGAAGGGATTTGATCCCCTCGACTACTTGGATCGCAAGGATGTCAAGCGCACCGACCGCTTTGTGCACCTGGCGATGGCGGCCACCCGGCAAGCCTTGGAGGACGCTGACTTTCGCATCACCGCTCTCAACGCCGAGCAAGTGGGGGTGATCTTGGGCACCGGCATCGGCGGCATCCGCGTCTTGGAAGAGCAGCAGACCATCTATCTGCAGAAAGGGCCGGATCGCTGTAGCCCCTTCATGGTGCCCATGATGATTGCCAATATGGCTGCGGGTCACCTGGCCATTCATTTTGGCGCCAAAGGCCCCAATTCCTGCACAGTTACGGCCTGTGCCTCTGGCTCCAACGCCATTGGCGATGCCTTTCGGCTCATCCAGAGGGGAGAGGTGCAAGCGGCGATTACAGGTGGCACGGAAGCGGCGGTTACCCCTTTGTCCATGGCGGGGTTTAGTGCCATGAAGGCCCTTTCCACCCGCAACGACACCCCGGAGCAAGCCTGTAGGCCCTTCGATCGGGATCGGGATGGCTTTGTCATGGGGGAAGGAGCAGGGATCCTGGTGCTGGAGGAGTTGGAGCACGCCCGCGCCCGCGGGGCCAAGATCTATGCGGAGATAGTCGGCTATGGCCTCACCTGCGATGCCCACCACATGACCAACCCTGCCCCCGGCGGCGAGGGAGCGGCCCGGGCGATGCGGCTGGCCCTCAAGGATGCCGGGCTTCAGCCTGGGGATGTGCAACACATCAATGCCCATGCCACCAGCACCCCTGTAGGGGATATCGCCGAGGTCCAGGCCATCAAGTCGGTCTTTGGCGAGCATGCCCCCCGTTTGGCCATCAGCGCCACCAAGTCCATGACCGGCCACCTGTTGGGGGGAGCGGGCGGCATTGCCACGGTGGCCACAGCTTTGGCCATCCACCACGGCTGGGTTCCTCCCACCCTCAACTTGGACAACCCCGATCCCGAGTGCGAAGGGCTGGATTTTGTCCCCCACAAGGGGCGGCAGATGGCTGTCGAGGCCGCTTTGGTGAATGCCTTTGGGTTTGGTGGGCACAACGTCACGCTGGCCTTGCGCCGCTACTCTCCCGCTTGAAGGGCTTGGCCTATGTCTTCTCCCGAAAGTTCACTGCCCTCAGTTCGCCAACAAGCCTTGGCCGCTTTGACGGCGGAGCTGGCGCAGCAGGGTCACCCGCCCGAATATGCTCAGCACATGGCGGCGGCGGTTATTTTTCAAGCGGATTTGGATCTGTGTGCAGCTCAATTGGCGCGGGTGCTCAGTTGGCTGAAGCAAAACCATCCTCAGCTCTATCCAGAGGCAGTGCAATTGGTGGACACCACTCGGGAAGAGTTCGAGCGTCGCGTCCAAAATGGATAGACAAGCCATCTGCTTTGATGCAGTTGGGTTGCGGTCGTTAGCAGAGGGTGATGTCCCCCCTATGGGACTGCAAGGGGTGATCTTGAGCTGGAGTGGAGTGGTGGCCGATGACGAGAACTTGCACCTGCAGGCCATCAACCAACTGCTGGTGGAAGAGAACCTGCGCCCCTGGAACCTCTGCTGGCCTCAGTCGGGATCCCCTGGGCAGCGGGAGCTCTATCGGCTGCAATACCTGGGCCGACCGGATCGAGAGCGCCTGCCGGCTCTGTGGGGGGATCAAGGGCGGGTGCTCAGCCCCAAACAACTGGAAGAGCTGCTGAAACGCAAGGCCCTATACTACCGACAGGCTTTGCAGGGGCAGAGGGAATTGCCTCTCATTCCCGGTTTGGCGGAAACTTTGGAGACGCTGGAGCGGCTGCAACTGAAGGTCGGCCTGCTGTGCGGCCAATCGGCAGCCGAGGTGACCGCTTTTCTGGAGCGTTTCCAGTCCTGTTGCCCGGCCCTGATACGGTTGACCGATGTGGGCTCCTATCGAGTGACGGGGGATGATGCAGGCCCAATATTTTCCCCAGGACACTTGCACCGCCTGCTTTTGCAGCGGATGGAATTGCCTGCCCAGGCGTGTTTGAGCATTGAAGCCACCTACTCCGGCATTCAGGCAGCCCGTTCGGCAGGGATCCCGGTGCTGGCTCTGGCCACCTTCTTTCCTCTGCACATGCTGCAGCGGCGGGCCAATTGGGCGGTGGACGGCTACCATCAGGTGGAATGGGATCGCATCCGGAACTGGTTTGCCGGCGGGCAAAACCGTCCTTCGACCCCAGTTGAAGCAGAAGCGGAGGCCGGTTCCTTCAAGGGATCCCAGGGAGGTCAGCCCCAGCCCTAGGGCAGGATCAGCATGCCATCCCCAAAGGAATAGAAGCGATACCCCTGGTCGACGGCCTCTCGGTAGAGATCCAGCAGCCTTTGCCGCCCGATCAGCGCAGCCACCAGCATCATCAGGCTGGAGCGGGGCAGATGAAAATTGGTGACCAGTCCTTGAATCACCCGCCAGGAGTAGCCGGGGTAGATGAAGAGATCGCTTTTCCCCTGCCAAGGCTGCAAGGTGCCAGAGGCTGCCGCGGTTTCCAAAGAGCGCACCACAGTCGTTCCCACCGCGATCACCTGCCCCCCGCGGGCTTGGGCTTTTTGGATGGCTGCCACCGTTTCTGCCGGCACCTTGAGCCACTCGCTGTGGAGACGATGCTCGGTTACCCGCTCCGCTTCCACCGGTCGGAAGGTACCCAGGCCGATGTTCAGGGTGATGTAGGCGGTTTGGATCCCTTTTTGGGCCAGCCGCTCCAGCAGCTCCTGGGTAAAATGCAGCCCTGCCGTGGGAGCAGCCACCGAGCCGGGGTGTTTGGCCCAGAGGGTTTGGTAGTCTTGAGGGCGAACCTGTCCGGAAGCCTTGATGTAGGGAGGAAGCGGGATCCGGCCCACCTGTTCCAGGATTTCCTCAAAAGGTTGCGCCCCTTCCCACTCAAACTGCACCACTCGCCCGCCGGTTTCCAGATCCAAAGCCAGAACAGTGGCCCTCAGCCCAGAGGGGGATCCCTCCTTGCTCCAAAAACCAATCCGATCCCCCACCTTCACCCGTTTGCCCGGCCTGACCAAAACCCGCCAGCTCCACGCCTGATCCGGCAGAGGTTGCGCAGCGGCAGGGATCCCTTCCAGGCAAGGCTCCAGCAGCAACACTTCGACCCGCGCCCCGGAGGGTTCCTTAGCCCCGAACAGGCGGGCCGGGATCACCTTGGTATCGTTGAGAACCAGCAGATCCCCTTCCTGCAGGTAGTCAGGCAGATGGCAGAAGCGGCGATGCTCGTGCCTATCCGGGTACACCACCAGCATCCGCGCCTGATCCCTGGGCTCCACCGGCGTTTGCGCAATCCGATCTGGAGGGAGGGTGTAGTCGTAGGAAGCTGTGAGCAGATCCGGATTGGGCTCCCTATCGCCCAAAGGCTCAGCCTCACCGGGGGGAGCGGCAGCAGGCGAAAAAGAGTCAGGCATGGAGATGAATCAAGATGGGGTTCTACGTGGATCCAGCATAGCCAACCGGATCCCGCCAACCCTCTCCCTTTTGAGGGAAGCAGCTAAACCTTGGCCACCACCACCTGCTGCGGCTGATCCTGATACTTGCCGGCGCGGTCGGCGTAGGTCACTTGGCAGGGATCCCCTTCCAGAAAAAGAAGCTGGACCACCCCTTCGTTGGCGTACACACGGCAGTCGGCGCTGGAGGCGTTGGAAAACTCCAGGGTGAGATAGCCCCGCCATCCCGCTTCAGCCGGCGTCAGGTTGGCAATCAGACCCACCCTGGCATAGGAAGATTTGCCAATGCAGATCACGGTAATGTTATCCGGGACTTGCAGCCGTTCCAAGGACACCCCCAACCCATAGGAGTGGGCCGGGATGATAAAGTAATCCCCCATCTCGTCGTGGTGCAGCTCCACCGCTTCCAGATTCTTGGGGTTAAACCGCTTGGGATCCACCACCGTGCCGGGCACATGGCGAAAGATCTTGAACTCCACCGGCGACAGGCGGATGTCGTAGCCATAGGAGGACAGCCCGTAACTCAAAACAGGCCGAGATTCAACAGCGCGCACCAGCTCAGGGCAGAACGGCTCGATCATCCCTCGCCGCGCTTGCTCACAGATCCAGCGGTCGTTTTTTAACATGGATGCAGCCGGCTTCCTGGAGAGTGAGGGCACATCTGGTGGACAAGCTCCAGTCTTATTGGGACTCCGCCCCCCTGACGCGACCCGTGTTGCCTAGGTCTTTCGGAGCGGAAACTGTTTGCGCTAGCGGTGCGGAGCAACATGGGCTGCTGTAGGCATAGCACCTGTGCCGCTGACTTGAGGGGGATCCAGAGAACAGGCAACATTCCCATCGGCAGTGCGGAGCCCTGGGCCTGGGATGCCACGTAGGCGCAGCTGCGTGATCAAGTCCGCCCGCTCCAGAAACGAATCCGGCATCTCCGGCCCGGTGATCACCATGTCCATGGAGATGGGGCGTTGGTCGATTAAGCTCAGCACTTCCGCTTCTGGGATCAGGCCCAACTTCACAGCCAAGCTCAGCTCATCCAACACCACCAAGTCGTAGCGGCCACTCCTGACGGCCTCCTGGGTGAATTGCCACAGCTCATCCAATGCCACCCGCTCCTCAGGCTCTAGGTGAGGTGTATCGATGCACCGGTGCAGGCGACAGCGAACCCACTCCAAGGATCTGCCCAGGGAGAGACGATTTTCGGGCCCCTGGTTGATCCCACCCTTGAGAAATTGCACGATCAGCACCCGCGTTCCCTGGCCGGCCAAGCGCAGCGCCTGGGCCATGACAGGCGTAAACATGCCTCGGCTGGGGTGGGTGTAAAGCTGCAGGGATCCCTGGGGAACCAACTGGGCGGAGAGGGCTCCATTCTGCTGAAGGAAAAGCTCGCCGGCAGCAGGGCTGGCTTGAGCCGCAGGCTGTTTGGCGCGGGCTACAGGAGCGGCATCCTTGGAGGAAGGCATAGGATTTGGAGAAGCAGTGCAAACCACGTTCTATCTCGCGAGCAGGCTAGAGAACACGGCCCTAGGTTATAGGGCCTACAAGTGGTGGAGAGCGTCGGCTATGGATTCCATGAAACACCACCTGTGCGTATCCGTCAATGAGTCGGTTCTGCTTCTAGCTGGCATACAAATCATCCCCAATAGAGTAATAGAAAATACAATCCTTGCCCATCCTAGCCTTTTGGCACAAGAGGCAATACCTGAAAAGCTTTGACAGGGGATCTCAATAAAATTTCAGGCCTAGCCCAGAAGCTTGTGTGTGGGGCTATCTCACTTGAGTATAGAGGTGCTCTATAAAAATTTGAGAAAAAGATCAATTTCTTCCAAATAAGATTAACTCTCACAAACAGGAATGCCAGTACCAGCAGCCCACCCACGAGAGAGGAGCAAGGGTCAACCTACCCCAAAAGCCTTGTCCACCAGGAGAGATAGTCATTTTTAAAATAACTATACATTTGGTCGGGAGCCGGGTAGGCCTACACATTAGCGAACATTCGTAGTAGAGAGAATTGTAACCAAAAGTCCAAGGAGTTAATTTCTAACCTCGAGAGTGAAGAAATATAAATTCGTCAATCATCTTCGTCAAAAAATGGATTATTGACAATACTTTTTTGAAAACCAGCATCTGATTTAGCAGAAGCGTAAAGAATTGCGTGCCTTTTATACTCTGAGGTCGTCTTCTTCAAGAGATCGCCTCTTTGATCATTTTTCTTACCGGTCTCAAGGCCAATGTTTTCTACTTAATTTAATCTCTATTTCTGTTATGAGAAATGAGCATTGGGCGTTCAGTTTGGATCCCACTTAAAATTGACCTGAAAAAGCTCTGGGGCTTTGGGTGCTGAGATTGCCGGGATCCCATTGCGCAATCAAAGCCGAGTCCTTCCTCTGGCGAGGAGAGATTTTTGTTGAGAAGGTAGATCCAATCCTGGAGAATACTTGACCCCTCATCCAATCAGCCAGAAAGTCCGGGGATCCCACCCTCGATCCCTGGATCAAAGGGAAAAGACTCCATCCCGCCGGCACAAAAGTTTTCTGTCACCGACTTGGGCTTGGGAAAAACCCTAGGCCATTGTGAACTCGGGGTGTACGCCGCCGGGAGGGACTGGGATCCGTCTCGCTGTTGAGTGGGCTGGCTTCTGGGTGTCGGTGTTCCAAATTGACGGCTTCTCCCCCCAGCACCAAGGTGGAAGCATTGCCCCCATCCAAGTTCAGGGCATGGCGACAGCCCAATTGCTGCATCAACTGTGCCATCTCCAGCAGGGTGAGCCCTTGATTTTCCTGGGCATTGCCGGCGGTCACCAGCAGCAAATGTCCGCTGTCCAGTTGGCCGATGGCACTGCGGGCGGCTCGCTGCCGGCGAAAGAGAGGCTGAAATCCCTCCAATCGGGCATCCAAAACCACCTGTCCATCCAAGAGCAAGAGCGGCCCTGCCCCTAGGATGTGGGGATAAGCTTCCAGCTCGGGCGGATCCAAGCGCAGATGAAGGCTGAGGCGATCCCCGGGAACCAGCTTGCGGGCTTCTAGGGCACCTTCTAGCCCCCGCCCTGCCAATACATACCCCTCGCTGGGAATCTGTACCGTCAAACTGCCGGCCAGGCCCGCCACCAGAATTTCTTGCACCTGATCCTGCCGCACCATCACGAGCATTTCGTCGTCCGTTTGGGTGGTGTAGGTGGATCCCCAGTCGGGGGTGAACTGGGAGATGCCAGGCAGGATATAGCCTGTATTGATGCCCACCACCGGGATCCGGTCCCCAATGTCATTGCGCAGCTCTGCTTGCATCCGCAGACGGGCAAAGCGCACGGATCCCCCTTCTTGCCCTACCGTCCCATCCGACCAAGCGATGACCCCACGACCCAAAATGGGGCTGGAGATCCAGCGGCCATCCCGACGAATTGCCCCCAGCGGCTGACGGGTGTTGCGGTTGAAAAACCCACCGTTAATGGCGGCCACTGCCCCCTGTTCGGGGCCAAAGGAAGACAGCTCCCCCAGACCCACCAGCCCCGCAGGTGCAGCCCAGATAGGCCGCAGTTGGCCCGCTGCGAGAGAAATGACCACGATAGAAACGGGGATCCGATTGTCTCCAACCCAAACCTCCTTCTGGTACAAAGGGATCCCTTGCACCACCCGCACCGGCTGCACACCGAGGGTCACCTGAGCTTGAGCAGCCACGCTGGGCAAAAAGAGAGCAGCAGTGCAGGCTAACCCCCAGCCCATGACCCAGGCGCTCAGCTTGGTTTTGGACATGTCTTCACGTCTTTAGGGCTTCACCATTGTCATTGGGAGATGATTATCCCCCTGCGGCAAAGGTTCCCATCACAATGAGCGACAACAGGATCCCGGGAAAGAGCAGCGTCACCAAGATCAGCAGTTCGGATAGGGTCATTGGGGAATGCTACCTACTTAAGGATTGAGCCAACACAGCAGCCCTAATTTTCACCCTAGCGATCCTATGGAAGTGGCCCAGGATCCCTTTGGGATCCCTTAACACTCGATCACCGGTTTTTGCGGCTGCCCGTGCATGCCATCTCTCGCTCTGCCGACAGTATCCTGGCAAGGGGAAAGCCTTATCCAACGGTTCCTATGGGCATCCAAGGCAAACGCATTGCCGTCGAACCCGGCCATCTTCGCCCCTGGCTCAAAGAGGCTGTTTTGGCGGGGGGCGGCGAAATTGTGCCCCTGGCAGAAGCAGAAGCCTTGGTCTGGGCCGATGCCTTTGATGTGCCTGGCCTGAAGCGTTGTCTGGCGGAAGGGAAAGGGATCCGCTGGGTGCAGTTGCCCTGGGCGGGGGTAGAGCCTTTTGTCCGGGCAGGGGTTTTGCATCCTGCCTATGTGTGGACTTGTGGCAAGGGAGTCTATGCTCAACCGGTGGCAGAACATGCCTTGGCCTTGACCTTGGCCGGCTTGCGCGACTTGAAGATCCGCGCCTTGGCCCAAACGTGGCAGGAAGGCTCCGGTACCAGCCTCTGGGGCAGCCGCGTGGTCATTTTTGGGGCCGGGGGCATCGCCCAAGAGTTGATCAAGCTGTTGCAGCCTTTTCAATGCTCCATCGACGTGGTGCGTCGCAAGGCGGATCCCTTGCCGGGGGCCACGCGGGTGGTGACGCTCGCGGAACGGCAAACGGTGTTGGCAGAGGCAGACGTGGTGATCCTGGCTTTGGCTCTCACGCCGGAAACTGAGGGGATCATCGCCCAAGCTGAGTTGGAGCAGATGGGATCCCAGTGCTGGCTGGTGAATGTGGCGCGAGGCAAGCACATCGTGACCTCCGACTTGGTGGCCGCCCTGCAGCAGGGGGTCATTCGCGGGGCCGCCTTGGATGTCACGGATCCCGAGCCCCTACCGGATGGGCATCCCCTCTGGAGCTTGCCCAACTGCCTGATTACCCCCCACACTGCTCTTACCGATGCCATGATTGTCCCAGCCCTCTCTAAGCGGGTGCGAGAAAATGTGCGGCGCTTCCGGGCCGGGGATCCCTTGCTAGGGGTGGTGGATCCGGTTTTGGGGTATTGAGTCCTCTAGCCCCCCTCCCTTGGGGAGCCTGGGATCAGAACATTTGACGCCAAACCCTACTGCGGAGCCATCTCCTGCACGCGGGCAGCAATGGCCTCTGCCATCTCCTGAGTGCCGACGGGATCCCCTGTGGCCAGGTCATAGGTGACCTGCTTGCCCTCGGCGATCACCGCCTGCACCGCCGCCTCCACCCTTGCGGCAGCCTCCCGCTCTCCTAGGTAGCGCAGCATCATCGCCCCGGAGAGGATCAGAGCGCAGGGGTTGACTTTGTTTTGGCCGGCATATTTGGGAGCAGAGCCGTGAATGGCCTCAAAAACCGCAATGCCGTCGCCGATGTTGGCCCCCGGCGCCACCCCCAGCCCGCCGATCATCCCCGCGCACAAGTCGGAAATGATGTCCCCGTAGAGGTTGGTGAGCACCAGCACATCGTAGAGCTGCGGCTTTTGCATCAGTTGCATGCACATGTTGTCCACGATGCGATCTTCAAACTCGATGTCGGGGTACTCCTGGGCCACCTCCCGTGCCACCTGCAAAAACAAGCCATCGGTGAACTTCATGATGTTGGCTTTGTGCACTGCCGTCACCTTCTTGCGGCCATTCTGGCGGGCGTACTCAAAGGCAAATTTGACAATGCGGCGGCTGCCGAAGTCCGAAATGGGCTTGATGCCGATGGCGGATCCCTCGCGGATGGGTTTGCCGGAGAGGCGCATCATTTCCTCCCGCGCTTGGATGGCTTCCGGCGTGCCCCGTTCAAACTCGATCCCGGCATAGAGATCTTCAGTATTTTCCCGCACCACCACTAGGTCAATGTCTTGAAAAGGGCTTTTGACACCGAGCATGGATTTGGCCGGGCGCAGATTGGCGTAGAGATCCAGCTCCTTGCGAATGGCCACGTTGACCGAACGAAAGCCAGTACCTACGGGAGTGCCAATCGGCCCTTTGATCGCCACTTTGGTTTCCCGAATGGACTCCAACACCTGGGGTGGCAAGGGGGTGCCGTATTTTTCAATCACCTCCACCCCTGCCTCTACCGGGATCCATTCCAACCCAACCCCGGTAGCCTCCAGGACCGTGGTCATCGCCTTGGCCACTTCCGGGCCAATGCCATCCCCAGGGATCAAAGTCACACGATAGGCCACAGATGCTTCTCCTCGCAGTGTTAACGACAGCGCAAAAACTCCGCCTTGCCAGCGTGAGAGGATCCCTCCACCAGACAGGTTAGAGAACCGGGAACCCTTGAGCTTAAACGACTATAGAACAGGTTGAGACCGAAAATGCTGCGTCTGCTACCTCAGAAAAGGGGGGGCTAGCCGCAAGATCGGGGACTCGGCGGCAGAGGGACTCGCAGCTCTACAACTGTGCCACTGCCAAAGCGGCGATTACGCCAAGCAATGCTTGCCCCGATCAACTCGGCTCGGTAGCGCATGTTGAGCAACCCGTGTCCATGGCCAGACGGCTGGGCGGGATCCACCCCACTCTTGGACGCCGGCATACCGCAGCCATCGTCGATGATCTTCAGCTCCAAGTGGGTGTAGGGAGCCTGAGGGTTGGTAGAGGAACCCGCGTCCTGTTGCGCCTTGGGCTGAATGATGAGATCGATGCGCCGTGCCCCTGCGTGTTTGACGATGTTGTTCAGAGCCTCCTGCACGATGCGGAAAATGTTGCTCTGGCAGGTGGGGCTGAGACGGGAGAGCAGGCCATCGGCTTGGTTGTCGAAACGGGTGAGGAGAGGATGGGGGGAACGTTGGGCGGCCCGTTCCAGGAGACTGCGCAGAGCCGGGCCAAGGTTAAAGGCCCGCATGGCCGTCGGCTGCAAATCTTCCACGATCCCGCGCAATTCGGCCATGGTCTCTCGCAGTTGGGCGCTCATGGCCCGCAACTGAGCCTGTCCGGCTGGGCCAATGGTCGGATCGCCGGATAGCTCTTGGATCTGGCGAGACAAAGCTCCCAGATCTGCCAAGGTTTGGTCGTGCAAATCGGCGGCCAACCGACGACTTTCCGCCTCTCGCCCCTCGGTTAGGCCCCGCAAAGCTGCTGCCGTCGCCTCCTGACGGCGAACCTGCTCGTAGAAAGAGGCCCGCTGCAAGGCTACTGCCGCAATGTCCGCCAGCGCGTTCACCAAGTCCGTATCTCTGGGGGAAAATCCGGCGGCTTCTGAGGCGATATCGGCGGTTTTGCTTCCCCGAACTGCCGGCTCAAACGGCGGCATGAAGGCGCAAAGCACCCCGGCCACCTGGCGAGCATCGGTGACTATCGGCACACCCAACAGGGAGCGGATGCCCTTTTGCAGCAGATGGCGGCGGGCGTGGGCAGACAATGGGAAGGTGTTGACATCTGGAATCAGCAGCGTGTTCAGGTGGCTGTAGCAATTGACCCAGAGGAGCTGGCTTAGCTCAGGGGGCAGCGTCTGTCCCCTTTGGGAAGGGATCCCCGGCTGACGGCAATACTCTTGGATGATGGCCAGAGGTTCTGCAGGAGCGCCGGCCAAGGGTTGCTGAGCCAAAGGACTCCGTCCCGCCTCTGGTGGGGCTGTTGCTCTGCCTACGGCAGGGGAAGGGGAACCGCAAGGCTGTCGCGACGAGGCTGCGAACGGCTCATGGCCACTGCAGGGCGCCACAAAACTGCACCGCTCAACCTGCAAAGCCTCTGCCATGCCCTCGAGGGCAATCTGCACCACCTCCTGGGGATTGTAGGTGCCGCTGAGGCGCTGGGCAATCTGGCGCAAAAGGCTTTCCCGCTGGGCAGAGCTACGGGTTTGCTCGTAAAGCCGCGCTTGCTTGAGGGCGATCCCCGCCTGCTCGGCCACGGCTTCTGCCAACTCCAGATCCTCCGGCTGCCAAGGACGAGGGGTCAGGGAATCGCTACCAGGGTAGCGGATTAGGGCAATGCCCCCCAACAGTTCTTGGGGCCTGTCCGGATGCTCAGAAGCAAATAGGGGCACCAACAACAGCCCACTCCCCTGGCTCTGAGGCTTTAGATCGGCCCAGGACTGAGCCGTCTGCGGCTCCGGCACCACCACAGGCCCCCTCAAGGTGGCGAGCAAACTGGCCCCCAAGCGCAACTTGGCTCGAATCGTCTCCGGCAAGTCCGGCGGGATCCCAGGCTCAACCCAGGGGCAATCTGGGGATCCCACCAACGGCCCCCTTGTCGGCAACAGAGTGTCCAGCAACGACTCCGTCCCGCCCACGCGAACGGTGGGGGAAAGCTGCGGCGCATAAAGGCCAACAGGGTGTAGCAGCTCCTGCTCCGGCTGCCAGAGGGCCAAGATACACACATCTGCCTGAAAAGCCGCCCCGATCTGCTGGGTGATCGCATGGAAGAGGGTGGTGGGCTCCAGGCTGGAGCGAATCGCCGCCGTGATCGAGTGCAACAGAGCCAGCCGTTCCGTCTGCTGATGGGCATGCTCGAACAGGCTGGAACGGGTGAGGGCAATGGCCAGTTGAGAGGCCACCGAGCGCAACAGCTCGATCTCCTCCGGCTGCCAAAGGTGGGGTGTGGTGACGTACACTCCCAACAACCCAATCATCTCCCCTGGCTCTGCAGCCAAACCGGGCCGTCCCCCATCCTTCCCGCCAACCTCCGAAAGCCCTACTCCTGCCGAGCCCACCGACTGCACCGGGATCAGCACCGCCGAGCAAGCCTGCAGCGCCTGGAGAGCGGCCAACCCCTCTGGGGTCAGGAGATCTCGATCCGGCAGCAGAGGCAAGGCTATTTGCACCACCTGCCCCGTCCGCAGGCGCTCGCACAGCGAGCCAAAGTCCTGGATCCGGTACACCTCTCCTAGGGAGGGGGTTAGCCCAGGGCTCAGGGCCTCATGGCTGACCCGAACCGTCTGCTGATCCGGGCTGAGACTGTAAAAACAGCAGCGGCTCAGCCCCTTCACCCCTTTCGAGAGAAAGGCCTGCTGCAGCTCCTTCAGGGCAGTGCTGACGATTTGATCCCACTGCAAAAAGCGGTGAACAGTGCTGGTGATGCGGTTGAGCAGCGCCTCCCGCACCGCCTGCCGTCGGCTGCGCTCCAGCAGCTTGGCATTGATGATGGCGCTGGCGATATAGGAACAGAGGAACTTCACCACTTCCAGAAAGCTGGCTTCCAGAGGTGTCCGGCTCAACAGAGCCAAAGCCCCCAGCCGCTCCTCCCCCCGGTTAATCGGGTAGGCAACAAAGCCTCGCAAGCCATTGGCCTTCACCCACTCCGGGGCGGGCATCCAGGCTTCTTGGGCGGGATTGTTGCTCAAAAGCGGCAGCCCCTCCTGGGCCACCCGTCCCAAAGGGCTGTCGTCAGGATAGATCCGCTGAATTTGGTCGTGAGCAGGACTGAGCAGGCCGGCATGGGCCACCGACTGAAAACATCCTTCCTGCGGGTCGAAAAACCAAAGGCGAGCTGAGGCTGCACCCAGACGATCCACCATCTGCCGTACCAAGGTCTGGGCCAACTTGAGCACACACTGCTCCAGCTCCCTCGTCTCTACAGAGTCCGAAGAGGATGGGGAAGATAACTGAGAAGAGAGCAGCACCAGTTCTTGGACAATTTGGTTTGCAGCCTGTAGCTGGCGTGACAGCATGGGATCCCGATTGCGGCAGCGGTGCGGAGCACTTTCAACAGAGGCAACCGAAGGCATGACAGCAAGAGATGGGCTTCCATCAACAAGGAACCAACTTCTGCACAGCCTCTAACCGCCCCAAAGCCCAGCCCCGCCGCTGGAGAAGGGCAAAAGATTCCAGCAAATCCGGCCCCTGCAGATCCCCTGTCAGGGCAGCCCGCAAACTCTTCATCAGCAGGCCCTTTTTCATGTTCTGGCCCTTGGCCACCTGATCCACCAGCGGTTTTAAGCTGTCCGCCGAAACCTGGGGCAGCTCGGCAGCAGCCAACGTGGTGGCCATTGCAGCCATAGCCTCTGCCACCCCAGGCAGGCGCAACTGTTCCAGAGCTGGCAACGTGTAGCTGAGGGGCTCCTGAAACAAAAAGCGGCTGAGCGGAGGAGCCTCTGCCAGGCGGTCGATACCATCGGCAATCAGGCGGGCCACATCTTCCAACCAGGTGGGATCCGGCACTCCGGAAAGGTCAAACCCTGCCGCCTGCCAAAAGGGGGTGAGCCGTTCTACCAGTTCTGGCGGAGAAAGCCGCTTGATGTACTGGCTGTTGATCCAGTTGAGCTTGTCCCAGTCAAAGCGGGCAGCCGCACGGTTAACCCGGTCAAAGTCGAACAGCGCAGCCGCCTTTTCCAAAGAGAAAAGCTCTTCCCCATCCGGGGGCGACCAACTGAGCAAAGCCAAATAGTTCTTGAGAGCTTCCGGCAAAAAGCCCAGCTGCTGGAACTCCGTCACCGAAGTTGCCCCATCCCGTTTGGAGAGCTTTTTCCCTTCCGGGTTCAGGATTAAAGGAGAATGGGCGAACTGGGGAGGTTCGTGACCAAGAGCACGGTAGAGCAAAATCTGCTTGGGGGTATTGCCGATGTGATCTTCGCCGCGAATCACATGGGTGATGCCCATGTCGATGTCATCCACCACCACCGCCAAGTTGTAGAGAGGGCAGCCATCCGCCCGGGCAATGACCATGTCTCCTCCCAAATCCTGGGTGTTCCAGGTAATGGGGCCGCGAATGAGATCCACCCAAGACACCTCTAGGGGCTCCTCGATTTTGAAGCGGATCACTGGCTGCCGACCCTCGGCTTCGTAGGCCCGTCGCTGGGCTTCGGTGAGAAAGCGGTGGCGGTTGTCGTAGCGGGGGGCTTTGCCGGCGGCCTTCTGGGCAGCGCGCATCTCCTCCAGCTCCGCCTCGCTGACGTAGCAGCGGTAGGCCAACCCTCGATCCAGAAGCTGCTGCACCACTGCTTGGTAGCGCTCGATGCGCTTGGATTGGTAGATCGGCCCTTCATCCCAGTCCAGACCCAACCAGGCCAGGCCTGCCAAAATATTGCGGGTGTAACGGGGCAAAGAGCGATCGCGATCGGTGTCCTCAATGCGCAAAATGAACCGGCCACCGTGGCGACGGGCATACAGCCAGTTGAACACTGCCGTCCGGGCGGTGCCGATGTGCAGATTTCCGGTTGGGCTGGGGGCAAGGCGAACACAAACACTCACAGGTCTAAGGATCCCAAGCAGAGCATCCTGATCCTAGTCGGCGGCGAGATCCTTTGTCATGTTGGCCCTCCATTGGGTTGCAGGCGGTTGCCAATTGAGGCATTTCGAGTAGAATCCGCTCTAGCCGCCGGTCAAAAGGTAGGCTGCACGGGGATCAAGGTTGACTGGCAATGTCCAACCCCCCCTTTTTTCCGGTGTTGAGGAAAAGCTGTAGCGCAGGAGGAATCCCAGCACATGCGTCTGACTTTGGCCATTCTTCTGGGTTGTCTGTCCGCCGGGATCCCGATTGGATCCGCCTTGGCCCAAATTGCCTATCCTTCCTATCCGGTGGGAGATGCCCTGGATAGGATCCTGTTGGATACAGGTAGGAATGTGGATCCGGTCATTTTCCCTGAGGAGGTGGTGCGCTCCCAGGCCCGGCAGACCACCGCCTTCTTCACCACGCTGCTGAACCAACGCACCAACATCCCACCCCTGCGCTCGCTAGATTTGCCCAGTCCCTATCAGGCTTCGGTTCGTACCCAGGCCGGGTACTACCGCGTGACCCAGACAGAGCCCGTTTTGGATTTTGAAATCTTGCGCTAGGCAGGGCAGGTATTCGGGGCCTGTTCCAGCGCCGGCCTGTTGCTGTTGCCAAAACGTTGTGTATGAAGCTCCGTTCTACTGCTGCGCGGAAGAAAGCTAGCTAGGGCGGTGGTTGTGCCCTGGTCGGCGTGGCGGAAAGGGCAGTGACTGCCTGGCGGTTGCCTTAAAGCTGTTCACCCAGGAGGGCATGGTTTTTCTCAGCGAAACAGCTCCCTGGAGAGGCGCTCCGCCGGCGCAATCGGACAAGAGGGAACTGGGGAAAGTTGTGTTTGTGAGAGCCTTCATCCTATGGCCCGCTCGCGCGGACGGTAACTGCCTCTCCGGTCAGCGAAAAAGCTCGCGTGGCGGTAATGCGCACCGGCACCAGGGATCCCTTCAGTTGCTCCGGATTCCCTTCAAAGAACACCAAGCGATTGCCGCGGGTACGCCCCATCGCCTGGCGGGGGTTTTTCGGGTTGGGGCCTTCCACCAGCACCTCTTGCACCTGGCCTAAGAGTCGGGCGCTGCGAGCGGCAGCCACCTCGGCCACCAGTCGGTTCAGCCGTTGCAGGCGGTCGCTTTTTTCCTCTTCAGGCACCTGGTCGGGCCACTCAGCGGCGGGGGTGCCGGGACGAGGGGAGTAGGCGGCGGTGTTCACTTGGTCAAAGCCAATGTCCTGCACCAGTTGCAGGGTTTCTTGGAACTGAGCTTCGGTCTCTCCCGGAAAGCCGACAATGGCATCGGCGCTGATGGCGGCTTCGGGCATGTATTGGCGGATGAGCTGGATGATCTGGCGATAGCGCTCGTGGGTGTAGCCGCGCCGCATCCGCTTGAGCACTTCGTTGCTGCCCGCCTGGAAGGGAATGTGGAAGTGCTCGCAGACTTTGGGCAGCTCGGCGCAGTTGGCGATCAGCTCCTCGGTAAAGTAGCGCGGGTGGCTGGTGGCAAAGCGAATCCGTTCAATACCTTCCACCGAATGGACGAAGCGCAACAAGCTGGCCAGGTTGGTTTTCGGATCCAGATCCCGTCCGTAGGCGTCGATGTTCTGCCCCAGCAACGTCACCTCGCGGTAGCCCGCTCTGGCCACGTCTTCGATTTCGGCGCGAATGGCCTGGGGCTGTCGGGACTGCTCTTGCCCTCGCACCCGCGGCACGATGCAGTAGGTGCAGCGCTCGTTGCAACCGTAGATGACATTGATCCAAGCAGTGACCTGGCTGTCGCGGCGGGGCTTGGTGATGTCTTCTGGGATCTCAACCGGCTCGGTGGCCACCACCTGGTTTCCAGCTTCCACCTGCGCCAACAGATCCCCAAGGCGGTTCACGTACTGGGGGCCCATGACCAGATCCAGCTCAGGGACGCGGCGCAACAATTTTTCCCCTTCCTGCTGGGCCACACAGCCGGCCACAATGAGCTTGATGGCTGGGTTTTTGCGCTTGCGCTGCGCCTGGATGCCCAGGTAGGAATAGACCTTTTGCTCAGCATTGTCGCGGATGGTGCAGGTGTTGTAGAGAACTAAGTCCGCCTGCAACTCATCTTCGGTGGCCACATACCCCAGGGACTCCAGGATCCCGGCCATGCGCTCGGTATCGGCGCGGTTCATTTGGCAGCCGAAGGTGATGGTGTGGTAGGTGGGAGCAGCCATGGGAAGTAACAGCACAAAGAACCACCATCTTCGAGCTTAGCGGATCCTTAAAATGGCTGCGGGGCTTGAGACTCCAACAGTTAATCTAGCTAGATAGAAATTCCTACACCGGCAAAGGCTCATGTTGCCCAAGCATCGTCCCAAGCAACTATCGCTGGGCCCTCTGGAATCGGAAATCTTGGAGATCCTCTGGGATCTGGGCAGCGCCAGCACCCGTCAAATCCACGAGCGCATCTTGGCCGATCCGGATCGGGAGCTGGCCTATGCCTCTGTGACTACAGTTTTGCAGCGCTTGAGCCAGAAGGGCTGGGTGAGCTGTGAGCGCCGCACCGATCCCCAAGGGCGGCATTTGCCCATGCTGTGGCGGCCTCGTCTTTCGCGTCAGGAAGCGGCCAGCCTCAGGGCCTTCACCCACCTGCAGCAGTTTTTGGCTGTAGGGGATCCCGATACGGTGGCAGCCTTTGCCGATAGCCTGGATCAGGCCAGTGTGTCCCAGTTGCAGGCGATTGCCGAACGGCTGCGGGCAGCCCGTCAAGCCAGGAGGGATCCGCGATGAGCCACTTGGGCATGTTATTGCTGGGCTTGGGCCTCAGTTGGCTGTGGCGGGTGCAAGTGCGCCTGGATAAGGGGGGCGGGTGGAGCCGACGTTGGCAGCGGGCTTGGATCCACTTCTTGCTGCCCCCGCTGCTGTTGCTGACCACTGCTCTGGCCTTGGCCTGGATGGGGCCGTGGGGACAAATGGCCGGAGCAGGGGGCTGGTTCTGCTACGGCTGTGCCCTGCTGTTGCTGGCCGTGGCCGGCGGCGTGGCCTTGCACTGGATTTGGGAATACTGGCGCTCCTATCGACGTGCCCATCTGCAAGCTCTGGCCCAGGTGGATTTGCATGGCTCTCCGGCCTACGTGCTGGATTTGGAGATTCCTTTTGCTGCCCAAGTGGGGGTGTGGAATGCCCAGTTGGTGGTCAGCCGCGGCCTGCTGGAGCAGTTGGATGATGAGCACTTGCGGGCCGTAATCGCCCACGAAGAGGCCCATCGCCACTACCGCGATACCCTCTGGATGTTTGGAGTGGGCTGGCTGCGACGCCTCACCGGCTGGCTGCCCAACACCGAGGCCCTGTGGGAGGAATTGCTCACCCTACGGGAGCTGCGGGCGGATCGCTGGGCGGCCCAACGGGTGGATCCCTTGTTGTTGGGAGAGGCCCTGCTGCAGGTGGTGGGCTATGGCGTGGTGGAGCAACCGGCGGCAGCTTGGGTTGGCTTTGCAATGGCCGTGAGTTCAGACCCAAGGCAGCGGCTGCAAGAGCGTATCGATGCCCTGCTGCAGCAGGCAGAGTCAGGGCCCGTCGATCCCCTACCCCATTCTTCTTCCATTCGGGGTTGGGCCTGGTTGGGGTTGTCCCTATTGCCTTTGCTGGCGATCCCGTTCCATACCTGAGGATCTGCAGGATGCGATACTCTGGGTCAGGTTTTCTGGACTTCTAGGGACTTACAGCAGTGCAAACCAACTCTTCCCTTTCTGAGGCGACCGGGTCGGCGTGTGATCCCCTTACGCGGGCGCAGATCCTCATCGAGGCTTTACCCTACATTCAGCAGTACCAGGGCCGCGTTATTGTCATCAAATACGGCGGCGCAGCCATGGTGCACCAAGAGCGACGGGCCGAGGTGCTCCGAGACATCGTCTTTCTGGCCTGTGTGGGGATCCGCCCGGTGTTGGTGCATGGGGGGGGGCCGGAGATCAACAGTTGGCTACAAAAACTGGACATTCCCTTCAAGTTTGTGGATGGCTTGCGGGTTACCGATGCCGCCACCATGGAAGTAGTGGAGATGGTGTTGGTGGGCAAGGTCAACAAGCAGATCGTGCAGCTCATCAGCTTGGCCGGCGGATCGGCGGTGGGGCTGTGCGGGCGAGATGGCAACTTGATCAAGGCGCGATCCCAGGGCCGGGCGGAGATTGGCTTTGTTGGGGAAGTGAGCAGTATCAACCCCCAGTTGCTGCAAACCCTATTGGAAGGTGGACAGATTCCGGTGATCTCCAGTGTGGCTGCCGATGAGACGGGCCAAGCCTACAACATCAACGCCGATACGGTGGCGGGAGAACTGGCGGCCTCTCTGGGGGCAGAAAAGCTGATTTTGCTCACCGACACCCCTGGCATTCTCAAAGATCCTCAGGATCGCAGCTCTCTGATTACGTTGCTGGATATCGAGACGGCTCGCCAGTTGATCCAAGCCGGTGTCGTCAAGGGCGGCATGATCCCGAAGGTGCAGTGTTGCATTCGCGCCTTGGCACAAGGGGTGCGGGCAGCCCACATTCTGGATGGGGGATCCCCTCACTCTCTGCTGCTGGAGATTTTGACCGATGCCGGGGTGGGCACCAAGCTGGTTCCTTCTCAGTTTTCCGCTCAGTTGGAAGGACTGAACAACGGATCCCGCTAAGCTTCCTTGATAAAGCGCAGGATCTCCCGCACATGGCCGAGAAACTGGCTATCCACACTGAGCTGAGCCACAGCTTGGTGGGTCTCCTGGCGCAATTGCCTGTGCTCCAGCTCGTTGCTGGCCCGCAACTGTTCCAGTTGGGCTTTGAGCGCGGCCAGCTCCTGCCGCAGGTAGCGCCGGGTTTCTTCCTCTTGTTGGGCCCAAGAACCGGGCTTGCCGGGATCCCATTGCTCCTGCAACTGCTCGACTTGGCGCTGCAACTGCTCTAGTCGTTCCGCCAGCTCGAGGGCATCTTCGCGAGGGATCTGGATTTGCCCTTGCAACTGGGCCAAGCGGTCGGCCAAATACTCGTAGCCCCGGATGGCCGGGCGCAGAGCCGTTAACAACACCGCAGCCACGGCGCTGGGGTAGCCAATGGGGGTGACTTGCCCAACGGCCAAGCCATAGAAAGCTAGAGCCGACAGCCCATGCAGGGCAATGGCCACGCGCAACGACCAGCGGCTGAGCTTTTGTAGGAAAGCCAAGGTTGAATCTTCCACCGGGATCCCTCGTTCCTGAGACACGACCGCCTCCTGCTGAACGGCCTTGGCCTGAAAGTAGAGGTTCCAGGGAAGGGTGACGATCACCACCAGCCACCAAAAGCTGGCGATCCCAATGGCCCAATCGGCCAGCTCCCCAATAGGTAGCCCAAAAGCCCGCAGCAGGACAAACAGGATCCCACCGCCAATCAACAACACCAGCCCCGCCACCCAAACTGGGAAAAAGATTTTCGAGTAAGACACGGAGTAAGAGGTTGAGTAAGACATTGCCGGTTTCTCCTCATCAAGCTGCCTACAGCCTGCCCGAACCGAGCGGCCAGAAGCTCCTGAAGCGGCCAGTTTTCCGTCCGTCCCAGAGCCATTAGGGGTGCAGCTATAGCCATTCCCAATGGCGAGGAAACCCTTGCGGATCCCAAACTCCCTCTCCCTCAGGGAGAGCGCTTAGAGTAGATCAGCTAGAAATCGCAGGAGCCCCGCACTGTACCCGTAGGGTCAGTGCCGGGAGGAATGCGGAAGTCACAATAGAACCATGACCCAAGTCCTGACCGTCTCCTGCAAGCTCAAGGTGTCCCAGTCGCAAGCCGCCAAATTGGACGCGACTTTGGAGGCTTTTGGCCAAGCCTTGAATTGGGTCAACCAGAACACGCCGGAGAAAGTCGCCAACGCCGTTAAGCTCCAGTCTCTGTGCTACCGCGAAATCCGTGCCCGGTTCGGCTTGTCCAGTAACTTGGCAAGGACTACGTCCCGCTTACGCGACCAGCAGGTCTGCAGACGGCTGGCCGGCGCCCGTAAAGTTGCCCAACAGAAAAACCGCCCCGTCAAAGCGTTCAAAGGGGGCTTCGCTACCTACGATGCACGTATCTTTTCGTTCCGCGAGAAAGACTGGACGGTGTCGCTGACCACGGTGGAGGGTCGAGAGCGCTTTGAGCTGGCGATTGGCCGTTACCAGAGAGAACAGTTGGCAGGCTCCAATCCCAAATCTGCCACTCTGGTCAAGCGCAAAGACGGCTCCTACTCTATTCAGATCCGCGTGGAAGCGGAGCCATCCCCGCCGCAACGCACGGGCAGAGTGCTGGGGGTGGACTTGGGAAGGACGGATATTGCTCATACATCGGAAGGAGATAACTGGAATGGACAGCAGTTGAACAAAGTCCGAGACCATCACTCGCGGTTGAGGGCGGTACTTCAACGCAAAGCCAGTAAGGGCACCCGCAGTTCGCGGCGCAGATGCAGAGAACTGTTGCAACGGCTGTCTGGCAAGGAGAGACGCTTTCAGGCGTGGGTCAATCATCGCATCTCCAAAGCTATTGTCTCTAGGGCAAAGGCGACAAACAGCGCTATCGCCCTGGAAGACCTGACAGGGATCCGGGAGCGCATCAACCAACAACCCCGCAGTAAAACTGAACGGCGCAGGGCCAACAGTTGGGCGTTTTATCAACTCCGTCAATTTTTGGAGTACAAGGCTCTGCGTGCAGGGGTTGCTTTGATTCTGGTGCCGCCTGCCTACACGTCGCAGACCTGCCACCGGTGTTTGCACATTCATCCCGACCCTGCGCAATCCTACCGCAGTGGAAAGAAGTTTAAGTGTGGACACTGTGGATGGGAAGGGGATGCGGATTTGAATGGTGCGAATGTGATTGCGCTTTTGGGGGCTGTCGTAAACCAGCCTAGAGGTTCGTGGTTGGCTTGCCAACTGCAGGGCTACCGAAAGCCCGCTCCGTACCGCTTTAGCGGTCGGAGTCGGGTAGTTTACTGCTCTCTATGAGTTGTCTTTGTTGTTCTCGGGTGTAAGCCTGTGAGCCTTGCCGCCTCTCCCCCCGATACCGATTTAAGTAGGGATCCCCGCCCGCGGCGAGAAAGCGATTGGCGGCTGCTGCGGCTGCTCTGGCCCTATGCCCGTCGGCACCTCAGGCTGGTGTTGGCGGCCTTGGCCTTTCTGCCCCCTTTGGCCTTGGCGGATGCGGTGCAGCCTCTGATCCTACAGCGGGCTCTGGATGGCCCCATTGCCCGAGCGCTGGAACGAGGTGAGGCCGGGATCCTCTCCGACCTTTGGCTCTATGTGGGGCTGTTGATCCTGACGGTGCTGGTTCGCTGGCTCTTCCAAGCCCTGGAAGGGTATGTCAGCCAAAAGCTGGGGCAGTTGATGACCCGCGACATCCGCGACGATCTCTTCGCCCACATTCTGGCCTTGCCGGCTCAGTTTTTCGACCGCACCCCGGTGGGCAAGTTGATCACCCGCATCACCAACGATGTGGAAGCCCTGGGAGATGTCTTTTCCACCGGTGCCGTCGGCATTGTCAGCGACCTGTTTACTCTGGGGGTGATCGCGGTGGTCATGCTCAGCCAACGCTGGGATCTGGGCTTGCTGCTAATCCTCATCGTCCTGCCCATCAGCGCTGTTGTCCTCGAGTTGCAGCGCCGCTTTCGGGATGCCAACTTTCGCGTGCGCGAAGAACTCTCCAAGCTGAACTCCTGGATCCAGGAGAACATCTTGGGCATTACCGTGGTGCAACTGTTTCGGCGGGAGCGGCTCAATAGCGAGATTTTTCAAACCATGAACCGCCGCTACATCCGGGAAGTGGATCAAACCATCCTTTATGATTCTGCCCTTTCTGCCGTTTTGGAGTGGGTGTCTTGGCTGGCCGTGGCGGCCCTGCTCTGGGTGGGCGGGCAGCAGGTGATGTCAACCGGTAGGGGCTCACTTGGAGGGGGATGGACGGGATCCCTGCCCCTGCCCGGGGAACCCCTCACCTTTGGCAGCCTCTACGCCTTTATTCTCTTTTCGCAACGGTTTTTCAACCCGCTGCGGCAGTTGGCGGAAAAGTTCACCGCCCTGCAGGCGGGGTTCACCGCCGTCGAGCGCATCGACGCCATCCTCAGCCTGCCGGTCGCCATCCGGGATCCCGCTCAGCCCCGCCACCTACCCCCCGATGCTAAGGGAGAGGTGCAGTTTGAGCACGTTTGGTTTGCCTACAACCCCGGGGAGTGGGTGCTGAAAGACCTCACCTTCACCATCCGCCCCGGAGAAAAAGTGGCCCTGGTGGGGCCCACGGGAGCCGGGAAAAGCTCCATCATCCGCTTGCTCTGCCGCCTCTATGACGTAACCCACGGCTCCATTCGCATTGACGGCGTTGATATTCGGGATCTCCCCCAGGCTGAGCTGCACCGCCACCTAGGGGTAATCCTGCAGGATGGATTTTTGTTTTCCGGGGATATCCAGCAAAACATCACCCTAGGAGAGAAGGCAGATCTAGCGGCAGTGGAGCAGGTCGCCCGCCAACTCAACCTGCATGACTTCCTCCGCGATTTGCCCCAAGGCTACGCCACCCCCGTGCGAGAGCGGGGCAGCAACCTCTCCAGCGGCCAGAAACAGCTTATCAGCTTTGTGCGGGCCATGTGGCGGGATCCCAAAATCTTGGTTTTGGATGAGGCCACGGCCAGCCTGGATGTGGGCACCGAAGCCCTCCTGCAATCGGCTCTAGACACCCTGCTGCGGGATCGCACCGCCCTGATCATCGCCCACCGCCTTTCCACCATCCGCGATGTGGATCGCATCTTGGTTCTGCAGCGGGGGGAACTCAAAGAGCAGGGATCCCATGCCGAGCTCATGGCCCTCAGCGGGCTCTATGCCAGCCTCTATCGGCTGCAAGATCTGGGCGGCTAGCAGGGTGCTTCTGCCCAACCGTCAGCGACTGGCGCCAAAGCGAGACCGAATTGCCTTTAGGGTGGTGAAGCTGGCATCCGCGAACGCGATGCGAGCCTTGCAGAGTAACAGATTGCCGTTATCCACGGCAGTGTCTCTCAAGCTGGCCAAACCATCGCTGGCCTGCACCAGGGCACGGCGGCCCCAGCTAGAGAAATTTTTGCTGAGGGTGTTGATCAAGCGTTCCATAGGGACTGGACATTCCGCTCCTTGTCTTCCACCTAGCCTACTCCCCCAGCCGCAGGTATCCACAGAGGGCCATCAAGAAAATTGTTTGTTACAGATTGTTAAAAACTTGCCGTCAAGCCGGCAGACTGGCTATGATAGGCCCCAAGTTTGGCAAGCAATTCAAAGAAAGCGGTTAGCCATGAATCATCGGCCAGAGGTAGTGGAAGGCACAGAGTCCAAGCAGAAGGTGACCCTGTATCTCTCACCTGAGCTGCACCGGAATCTGAAGATTCGGGCTGCCGTGGAGCGGGAGCCGATGTCGGCAGTGGCAGAGAAGGCCATTACCTTCTATCTGCTTCACCCAGAGGTCATTGAAGGGGTACAAGGTAGCGCCTATCGTGTCCATCAATGTCCCAAGTGTAGTCACCCATTTGTTATCCGCGATGGAGAGGTGGTTTCCCTGCACCAGACATCGGCTGCCGAAGCCATCCTTGAAGAGGTGGAGCCAGAATACTGGGGATCGGCTGCTGGCTCGGAAGAGCAACGGCAGGATGCTCTGGTACCCTGCTAGAACGCTCCCAAGCAGGCCCCCTTCAGGAACTTGAGCTGATAGGAGCAGACAGCAACACAGAAAGCTTCTAAAATCCTCTCAAAATCCATCCAACAAGGGCGTACTCCCAAGTGCGATCCAATACCTAGGCAACTCGAACCCCATTTTTCAACCGTTCTGGCGGCTCCTGAAATTTCCCCTCTGCAGTTGGTGTTTCCCATGCAAGAGCTAGGCATCCTCATTCAAGCTCAATACCCACTGCTGTACCTGCTGACTCCAGAGGAGGAACGGGCAGAAGCGGCTCTGGCAGCAATTGCCCGCACCCTTAAGCCTCAGCGTCGCCTATTCATTTGGACAGTTACCCACGGCATCGTCGAATACGGCAACCCCCGCAGCCTCACCCAGCACAACACCCAATCCCCCCAGCCCGCCATCCAGTGGGTAATGGAGCAAAAGGATCCCGCCATCTGCGTCTTCAAAGACCTACATGACTTCTTGGACAACACCGAGGTGAAGCGCTGGCTGCGGGATGCTATTGCCAGCCTGAAGGGATCCCACAAAACCATCCTGCTCATGTCGCCGGTGCAGGTGATCCCGGTCGAGCTGGAGAAAGACATTTGCGTAGTGGACTTCCCCCTGCCGGACATGGCCACATTGGAGCGCGCCCTCAACCGCCAGCTGGAGCAGATCCCGCGCTCCCTGCCTTTGGCTCCTGATACCCGCGAAAAGTTGCTCAAGGCGGCCCTGGGCCTAACGCAGGACGAGGCAGAAAAAGTCTACCGCAAGGCTGTGGTGATGCATGGTCGCCTCACCGAGGCAGAAGTAGACATCATCCTCTCTGAGAAGAAGCAACTGATCCGGCGCAACGGCATTCTCGAGTTTATCGAAGAGGACGAGACCATCGACGCCGTTGGCGGTCTGGAAGAGCTGAAGCGCTGGCTGCTGCAACGTTCTGAGGCCTTCACTGAGCGGGCCCGCGCCTATGGACTGCCCCAACCCAAGGGTATGCTGATCCTGGGCGTGCCTGGCTGCGGTAAGTCGCTGATCGCCAAGACCACTGCCCGTCTCTGGGGCCTGCCCCTGCTGCGTCTGGACATGGGCCGCGTTTATGATGGCTCCATGGTGGGCAAATCGGAAGCGAATCTGCGCAGTGCCCTGCGAACTGCTGAATCTCTCGCCCCTGCCATCCTTTTCATCGACGAGCTGGACAAAGCCTTTGCTGGATCAGCAGGCTCCAGCGATTCTGACGGGGGCACCTCCAGCCGCATCTTTGGCTCTTTCCTAACCTGGATGCAGGAGAAGCGCTCGCCGGTCTTTGTCATGGCCACCGCCAACCGTGTGGACCGTCTGCCGGGCGAATTCTTGCGCAAGGGCCGTTTTGACGAAATCTTCTTCGTGGACTTGCCCAACATCAACGAGCGCATCGAGATCTTTCGGATCCACCTGCAGAAGCGGCGGCGCGATATCAGCCGCTTTAACCTGCGCCAGCTAGCTGCCGCCTGTGAGGGCTTCTCCGGCGCAGAGATCGAACAAGTTTTGATTGCTGCCATGTACGAAGCGTTTGCCCAGAACCGTGAGTTTACCCAGCTGGACATTCTGGCAGCAACGAAAGCAACTCAACCGCTATCTCGCACCATGACGGAGCAAGTGGTAGCGTTGAGGGAATGGGCCCAGCAGCGGGCTCGGCCTGCAGCGGCCTCTGTAGCCGAGTACCAGCGGCTGGAGTTCTAGGAGGAGGTGAGGATCCAAAGCTACCTTGACAGAAGCAGGGACGGCAGGGCCCAAACCTTCCCCAAAGAACAGTGCCCATTGTTTGTGTTGATGTTCCAACCCCTACACACAGGAGAGAAACACCATGTCTCATTTTAGCACCTTGCGTACCAAGATCACCGATAGCCAAATCCTGATCAACTCTCTGCGCGATCTCGGCTACACCGTTAAGCTGAACGCCGACGTGCGTGGCTACAACGGCCAGCGTGTTCGCGCTGACATCGTGGCTCAGTTGGAAGGCGACTACGATCTGGGCTGGTCGAAGAATCCCGACGGTTCCTACGACCTGATCGCCGATCTGTGGGGCGTGGCCAAGAAGCACAACCAGACCGAGTTGATCAACTCCATCAACCAGAAGTACGCCGTCAACAAGACCTTGGCCGAGGTGAAGCGTCCTGGCTTGAACAACGCCAACGTTAAAGTGGTGATGCACTAAGCCGGATCCTGTCTCGCCATCGCTGCAGCGATCTACACCGACTAAAGTTAGGAGGGGCTGAATCCAGCCCCTACTTTTTGGCTTGGTTTTTGGATTGGAGGGGCTGCGACCCGAAGGAGGAACCTACGCTTCTGTGAGAGCGGCAATGCCGGGCAGCACCTTCCCTTCCAATAGCTCCAGGCTGGCCCCGCCGCCGGTGGAGATATGGGTCATCTTGTCAGCGAGGCCAACTTTCTCGACAGCTGCCACCGAGTCGCCGCCGCCGATGATGGTGGTGGCTCCCGCTTGAGTGAGATCGGCCAGGGTGCGGGCGATGGCTTCTGTGCCCACGGCAAAGCGGTCAAACTCAAAGACGCCCATCGGCCCGTTCCAGACCACGGTTTGGCACCCCTGCAGGGCAGCCTGGAAGGCTTTGATCGATTCCGGGCCGATGTCCAAGCCCATCCAATCCTCGGGGATGGCGTGGATGGAAACGGTCTGGGCCTGGGCATCTTTGTCAAACCTATCGGCTACCACCACATCCACCGGCAGCAGCAGCTCCACCCCCCGCTCTTTGGCTTTTTCCATCAGGGAGCGGGCCAGATCCAGCTTGTCGGTTTCCACCAAAGACTTGCCGGTTTGGATCCCTTGGGCTTGGTAAAAGGTAAAGATCATACCGCCGCCCAGCAGGAGCTTGTCCACTTTTTCCAGGAGCCGCTCAATGACGCCGATTTTGCTGGACACTTTGGAGCCGCCGATGATGGCCGCCAAGGGCCGCCGGGGATCCTCAATGGCGCCGGAGAGGAATTGCAGCTCCCTTTCCACCAGGTAGCCAGCCACAGCAGGCTGGAGATAGGCGGTAACGCCGGCAGTAGAGGCGTGGGCGCGGTGGGCACTGCCAAAGGCGTCGTTGACAAACAGGTCGGCCAGTGAGGCCAGCTTGCGGGCAAATTCCGGGTCGTTGTCCTCCTCTTCTGGGTAGAAGCGGACGTTTTCCAGCAGGGCCACCTGGCCGTTTTCCAGGCGGTTCACTACCGCCTCGGCCTCAGGGCCGATGCAGTCGGGGGCAAAGGCAACCGGCTGGCCCAGCAATTGAGAAAGACGGGTGGCCACGGGGGCCAGGCTATTGCCCTCGCGGGCGACCTTAACCGCGCCTGTCTCTTTGTCTTTTTTGACGGGGCGGCCCAGGTGGCTGGCGAGGATCACTTTGGCGCCCGCTTGGATGAGGGCCTGGACGGTGGGCAGAGCAGCCCGAATGCGGGTGTCGTCGGTGATGTTGCCCTGGGCGTCCAAGGGGACATTGAAATCGGCGCGCACCAGCACGCGCTTGCCGTTTAAATCAAAGCCGGATGACAGCAGGGATCCCAGTGTTTGTTTGGCCATCGTTGTCTTTCCCCCCGGACTGCGGAAAATCTTTACTTTTTCTTCCGTATGTATCCTACCAGCGATTGGGATCCCGGCAGTGAGACAGATGGGCTTCGGGATCCCCTTGTTCCGCTGCTTTTGCTGGGTCGGCCTTCCGTCTGCCCCTTGGCCCCGGCAATTGTAACGGTTTGCAAATAGAATAAAAATGTTGCTTTGTCGTTACCCTCATGCGTGTTGCCATTGCTGGTGGCGGGCTGGCCGGGCTGGCCTGTGCCAAGTATCTCTGCGATGCCGGGCATCAACCGCTCCTCTTTGAGCGGCGGGATGTTTTGGGTGGCCTGGTGGCTGCCTGGAAAGATGCCGACGGCGACTGGATCGAGACGGGGCTGCACAACTTTTTTGGCGCCTACCCCAACACGTTGCAGCTGTTCCGGGAGCTGGGCATCTCCGATCGCCTGCAGTGGAAGGAACACAGCTTGATTTTCAACCAGCCGGACAAGCCGGGCACCTATTCCCGCTTTGACCTGCCGGATATTCCCGCTCCTTTCAACGCCATTGTCGGCATCTTGCGCAACAACGACATGCTCACCTGGGGGGAAAAGGTGAAGTTTGCCCTGGGGCTGGTGCCGGCCATGATTCGCGGCCAGCGCTATGTGGAGCAGATGGATCGCTATAGCCTCTTGGAATGGCTGCGGCGGCAGGGTATTGACGAGCGGGTCAACACCGATATTTTCATTGCCGTCTCCAAGGCCCTGGCCTTCATCAACCCGGAGGAGATCTCGGCCATGGTGCCCCTGACGGCCTTGAACCGCTTTTTGCAGCAAAAAGATGGCTCTAGGATTGCCTACCTAGACGGCGCTCCCCCAGAGCGGCTCTGCCAGCCGATGGTGGACTACATTGTCGCCCGTGGGGGGGAAGTGCATTTGAAGGCGGCGTTGCAGGACATTCGTCTCAACCTCGATAACAGCGTGGCCGGGTTTTGCTTAGCCACCCCCTCTGGGCCGGTGGAGGTGACTGCCGATGCCTATGTCTCGGCCCTTTCGGTGGACGCGCTCAAGGAGCTGCTGCCGCCCCAATGGCAAGGGATCCCCTTTTTCCAAAAGCTGCGTGAACTGGAGGGGGTGCCAGTAATTAGCCTGCAGATCTGGTTTGACCGCAAGATTACTCACATCGATCACTCCTTGTTTTCCCGCTCGCCGCTATTGAGCGTGTATGCCGACATGAGCAACACCTGCCGGGCCTATGCCGATCCGGAGCGGTCCATGTTGGAGCTGGTGCTGGCTCCGGCTGCCGAGTGGATTGATCGCGGCGATGAGGAGATCTTTGCCGCCACGCTGGAGGAGCTGAAAAAACTCTTCCCCCAGCACCTCACCGGCCCCAACCCCGCCCGCGTGCGCAAGTGGGTGGTGGTGAAAACGCCGCGCTCGGTCTACAAGGCTACCCCTGGCAGACAGCAGTATCGCCCCACTCAAGTTACCCCTATTCCCAACTTCTTCTTGGCGGGCAGCTACACCCTACAGCCCTTCCTGGGCAGCATGGAGGGGGCCATCCTCTCCGGCAAGTGGGCGGCGGAGGCCATCAACAAGGGGATCCCATTTCAACGCGCTTCTGTCTCGGCCTCAACTCTGGCAGCTGCGGGGGTCTAGCTCTCCGCCGTCCGCCTCCTATGCCTTTTGAATCTTTCTTTTCCCCACAACCTCTTCTAGGCTATCCGCGGCGTCCGCTTTCCCGTAGTGTTGATATGTGCCCTCGCCGTTCCTCTTCCTTCTCTATCCTGGCCCTGTGCTCCTGGAGATAGCCAGATGAGTCCACTTGAGCAATCTTTTGCCCTCTGTCGCCAGATTACGGCCAAGCACGCTAAGACTTTCTACCTGGGATCCCTGCTCTTGCCCCAGTCCAAACGGCGGGCCATCTGGGCCATCTACGCTTGGCTGCGGCAAACCGATGAGTTGCTGGATGGACTGGAAGCCAGCCAGGCAGAGGTGGAGGTCACCCGCAGCAAGCTGGAGCAGTGGGGATCCCATCTGGAGTCGCTCTTCCAGGGAGGCGAGCCGCAAGTCCCCACGGACCTTGCTTTGATCCACACCATCCGCACCTACCGCCTTTCCATCGAGCCGTTTCGCGAGATGCTGCGGGGGCAGAGCATGGACTTGGATACGCGGCGCTACGCCACCTGGGAAGATCTGCGGGTCTACTGCTACCGCGTGGCCGGGGTGGTGGGGCTGATGTGCTCGGAGATCATGGGGTTTGTGCCGGGCCGGGATGGCCGCGAGGAGGCGGTGGCGCTGGGGATCGCCATGCAGCTCACCAACATCTTGCGGGATGTGGGAGAGGACGCCCGCCGCGGGCGGATCTACATCCCCCTGGAAGATCTGCGCCGCTTCAACTACTCCGAGCGGGACCTGTTTAACTATGTTATTGACGAGCGCTGGATGGCTTTGATGGACTATGAGATCCGGCGGGCTAGAGAGCTCTATGCCCAAGCGGAACGGGGGATCCCTACCCTGCAGCCGGACTCCCGCTGGCCGGTAGCCGCTTCCTTGATGCTCTACCGGCAGATTCTCAACGCCATCGAGCGCAACCACTACCAGGTTTTTCGCACCCGCGCTTACGTGTCCACTCTCAGCAAGGCATTGGCGCTGCCGGTGGCCTGGTGGCGGTCGCGGCGCTCCAACTACTACGGTTACTAGTAGGGAGCAGCAAGCAGTTCCCCACGGCCGCGGCAGCAGAAAACAAGAAGGCCTCTAATACAGCGAAGAAAACCTATGGTAAGCCGTGCCCTGACCCTACCCTATCAGCGAATCTGGGAAGACAGTTTAACCATCTTCTGGCGCGACTGGCTGGATCTGCGGGGGCGAGTTTGGCAGGTGGTGGCCTCAGGTCTGGTGGCCCCCCTCATCTACATTGTCGCCTTTGGGGTGGGCTTGGGGGGATCCCTGCGTTCAGAGGCTCTGGCCGATGTGGTGGGATCCACGGCGGCAGGCTCCTACCTGCGCTTTATTTTGCCGGGGATGGTGGCCCTTTCCGCCATGACCATCAGCTTTGCCGGCACCACCTTCTCCATCTGTGGATCGCGGCTATTTACCAAGAGCTTTGAAGAGCTGCTGCTGTTGCCGGTGCACCCCTTGTCTTTGCATCTGGGCAAGGTGCTGGCGGGCATTGCCCGCGGCCTGCTGACGGCCTTGGGGGTGTTGGCGGTGGGGGTGCTGGGTACGGGGGCCTGGGGCCTGCTTCACCCCTTGTCGCTGTTGGTTCTACTTTTGGATTGCACCGTCTTTGCCGGCATTGGGGTAATTGCTGGCTTGAAGGTGCCCAGCCTGGAGAGTGTGGGCGTGCTAACCAACTTTTTGATTACGCCCATGTCTTTCCTAGGGGCCACCTTTTTCGATCCCGCCCAGTTGCCGACCTACCTGCAGGTGCTGGTCTATTGCCTGCCCCTTTCCTACGCCAGCATTGGCATGCGGGCAGCCGCCTACCAGCCGCTTGCGGAGTTTCCCTGGTACACGGTGGGAGTTTTGGGCGGCTTGGCGGTAATCCTGGCTTTTGTGGGAGCTTATCTGTTTTCCCACCAGCAGGACTAGCTGCCCTTGCCAAATACTTCTGGGTAGCGAGCCAGCTGCTCTTGCAAATCTTGGTTGTAGCGCAGAACAAGCACGCGGTAGCCCCGTCCCTGCAGCTGCGAGCGCAGTTGGCGATCCCGTTCCGCTTGGGCAGGCTGGTCGTGGACTGGGCCATCGCAGAAGATGCAGATGTTGGGGCTGTAGAAGAAGTCAACGACGCAGTCGGGATCGGCAATGGCTTTCTGGGCATCCTCAGGCAGCCGATACCCTCCTGCTGCCAGCGTTTCGAGAAAGCGGCGCTCCAGTTCAGAGCGAGGGTCCAGGAGCTGGCGCAGCCACTCCAGGTGCTCTTGGCGGGAGCGACCCAGGGAGCGCAGCTCGGTGCGGCTGTTGGCCAGCAGGCCCAAAAGATCCCGGATCTGATAGCGGTCAAGCTGCAGGGCCTCCCTTTGGTTGGCGTAGCTAAGCAGGCACTCGTAGCAGGCTGCCCGGCACTCCGGTCGCCGATCTTGGATCCCCTCTTCCGAAAGCTGGAAGTGGCAGATCTCCAGAGCCACTTGGGCCACCTCGGCAAGGGCATGGGGCTCTTCCACCAGCCGCCGCAGGACGCCAGCTCCCCCTTCGGCGGTCTCGTAGAGGAGGATGGCGCGATGGGATCCCTGGCCAATGGACTCGGCCGCCAGCTCCGTCTCCTCCAGCTCAAAGGTCTCCTCGATGCCCCGCTTGAGGGCATAGCGCAGGGTCGTTTCTAGGGCCTGCAGATTCCCCAGGCTGGGCTGAACCAGCCGCACCAGCAAGAGGTTTTGGGTAGCGCGCACTGCCAGGCGGATGGGCTGCAAGGACATCTGGCTAGACGAGCTAGCCCTATTGCCCCCAAGCTGATCTCGAGAAGGGACTTCGCCATTGTCAAAGTTGACCAGGAAACCTCGCCCCCCACTGCCCCGCCAGCCGGAGTTGATGCGCAGCAGCGTGGCGGCTGGGGCATAGCGCAACTGCAGCAGGGGAGTTTCGCCCCTTAGCACGTCGGCTTCCTGGACGCGGTAGCCTGAACTTTCGGGAGCAAACTGAAAGAAAGTCTGCAGCTCGTATCCCTGTCGCCGCCGCTCTTCTTCGTCGGCAGTAATGCGATCCCGCCGCCGCATGCGCACATTGGGCATTTCCAGAAGCTGGGTAAAGAGGCTGTTTTGCCCATCGAACTGGGTGCCGCAGACGGGGCAGCAATCCAGGTGGGGATCGGCAAAGGCCCCACAGCTAAAACAGAGCTTGTGGCTACTTTTGCGCTCCTCCAGGCCGCCGGGCGGAGCCTGAAACGCCACTGCTTCCCACTGGCAGCCCTCATGGTAGAGGAAGTTGTGGGGAGCAAACTCGCGGATAGCCAAAAAGCGAGGCCGGGCGATGAACTCGCCCTCGCTGCCGCGGGGCACCCAGGCCCGCACCGGCAAGGCAGGGAAGTTGTAGCCGGGCAAGAAGCCTTCGCTAGCCAAATAGCGGTAGGGATAGAAGTCGCTTTCCTCCCGCTGGGTTCCAATCTGCAGCAGCAAGTTGCGCTGGCGCAGGGCTTCTTGCTGGCGGCGCTCGGCTTCCTGTTGGTCTTTCTTTTGGCGAGTCGTCTGGAGCTGGCGGTTAGCGGCTTCCAACTGCTGCGTGGCAGCCCGATAGAGCTCTCGCCAGCGATCGAAAGCTCGGTCAAAAGCCTGGGGTGCCTCTTCAATGACCTGCTGAAGCCAGCGCTCGCTAAACCAGCCGCTTTTATCTAGGAGTTGGCGATCGGCGGCCAGCAGCTTCTGCACCTGCTCCTTCACTTGTTGGCGGGCAGACTCCTCAAGTTGGATTTGCTGGGCCACTGTCTCCCTGAGGGGCAGCTCTTCCCGATCCGCGTCGATGACGGTTTCAATGGAATTGCCTAGGGGCAGGCGCACCTGAGCCAACCAAACGGCGTGGATGTGAGCGCGCAGCAGCGATTCGTTGGCTAGATCCAGGCGGGGAGGGCGCACGCGACCGGCCACCATCTCGGGGCGGCGGCGGAAGTAGTACTGGTCGTGGCTATTGAAAGCCCCGCAATAGGTGATGATGAGTCCCGGCTGCCCCTGGCGGCCTGCCCGACCGCTGCGCTGGGCGTAGTTGGCGGGTGTGGGGGGCACGTTGCGCAGATGCACCAGATCCAAATCGGCAATATCGACCCCCAACTCCAGGGTTGGCGAGCACACCAAATAGGGAAGGCGTCGAGCTTGATCCTCCCCGCGAAAGCGCCTTTCTCGCTGCTCCCGCTCTCCTGGCCGAACCACTTGGGCAGTGTGCTCCCTAGCCTCCAGGGATCCCAGCCCTGCTGCCCCGGCCTGGTAGAGGCGCTGGAAAAAGAGATTAACGGGGCGGCGGGCAGAGGAGTAGCCGCTCTGCTCGGCCCGGCGGGAATACAGAGGATCTGGCGGCGGCGAGCCATCGCCCAGGCACCAGCGCAGACAGCCAGCGTTGAGCTGGTAGGCTTCCTGGCCATTCTCCGAGTGGCGCCGCAGCAGGTCGTAGCTAACTAGGAGAGAAAGCAGGGATCCCAGAAGCTCGTCGTAAGCTTCTCTGGTCAGCTCGAGATACTTGATGAGAAAGCGCCCAATAGCGCTGCGGTGGCCCAGGCTGAAAGTTGTTATGTCCTTTCCGTCGCAGCTTTGGCGGACAAAGCAGGTGGCCGTCCGCAGCTCGTTGTACTCTTCTAGGCCCCAAAACTCGTTGAGGTGTTGCTCGGCCCGTCGGCGCAGCGTTCTCTGGGACTCGGCTTTGAGCAGGCGTACATCGATGGCCAATTTGCGCCGAAACTGATCCAAAACAGCCCGCAGCAGGCGTTCCCGCTCCTCAACCTCGGCCTGGACAAACCAGGGGTGGAGAGGGGCCAGGGCCGAGCCTTGGCAAAGCTCCCTGAGGCTGCGGTATTCGATTTTCAACAAGCCCACCTGTTCCAGGTTGGGGTGGGTAACCCGCCAGCCGCGCCGCAGATCCTCGTAGAGCCGGTATTCGGTTAGCTCCGTAAAAGCCTGCCAGACCTCTTGGGCAGCCGGCGACTGGGGATCCAAATCGGGGTTTTGGGTAATGTCGGCAAGGCTCAAGCCTGAGGCCTGCACCACTGCCGGGGCTACCTCTGAGAAGTCCAGCTCTTTTTTCTCCTGCAGGGCAGCATAGAGCGCGGCCCGCAAAAGGGCCACGTGGACAAAGTCGTTGAAGTGGCCGGCCTGCAAGGAGGCATCCTGGCGGTTGTCGGTAAAGGTGAGCAGCTTGCCGCGGGCTGCACCCGTCTGAGCGGCATGGCGCAGCAGAGAAGTGGCCAGAATGGTGGTGGCGCTGGAGCGGCCTTCACTGGAGAGGGAAGCCAGCTTGGCGAACTCCCGCTCCCGCCCACTGTAGTACTCGCCGCAAGCCAGGCAAAGAGAAAAGGGCTGGGGCTGCCACCACAGCTTCTGGGCCTCTGCCTGAGGCACCTCGGAAAAGGAGCCGTCCGGGCGTACCCAAACTGCTTGGGGGACGCGCTTTTTCCAGTGGGGTTTGAGCCAGTTTTCAGGGGTGTACCAATCTTCCGGGATCTGCTCTGGCGACCACTCGTTGTCAATGGGATCCAAGCTGAGGTAGCCGGCCTGCTGGTCTTCGCCTTCCTCAACCTCTTCCCCCAGAGGATAGGGCAGGAAGTGAGTCTTTGACCTGAGGACGTGGTAGTAGTCCTGGCCACAGTGGCGGCAGAACTTGACGGGGAAAAACAGCTTTCCTTCCCCTGCTTGCACTTGTCCTTCCAGGGAAAACTGCCGCTTGTCCCGACTTTCCAGGGTGGCATAGAGGGTGCGGCCCTGGGAGATAAACTGGTGCAACTTCAAGGCCGGGCCGCGGCTAGAGCCCTCCCGCAGGCTGCTGGCGTGGGCCAGAAACTGGCGTAGGGACTCGGTGCAGCTCTCAGGGGTAGTGCTGGTCAGCTCTGCCAGTTGGGCAGCAACTGCGGAAAGCTTCCGGGGCACGCGGCGCCTGAAGCTGCCATTGGGACTTTGCTCCAGGCCCAGCTCATACTCTAGCCAGCGCATTAGGGGGTGGCGGCGCAGGGTGGCCAGGTCTGTTGGCCAGGGCGGATCGAGGGCGTTCTTTAGCTCTGCTGGGGTGGGGGGGCCGCCTTCGCTGAAGGGAGCCAGGGTTTCTTCAATAACATCCTCCAGCTCAAAGCAATGGCCGAAAAAGCGGCTGGCAAAGGCGGCTACAGTCTGGCGGCGCTCCTGGGAGTCGGCCTCTGGCCGAGCAATCATGGTGGCGCTGGTGCCAATATGCACCAAGTTCTTGGCCCCACAGCGTCCTTTTAGGCGGCGAACCAGCATGGCCACATCCGCCCCTTGCCGACCCCGGTAGGTGTGCAGCTCGTCAAAGACCAGAAAGCGCAGCCCGTTGGAACTTAAAAAGCGCTGATCTTCGGGGCGCACCAAAAGCAGCTCCGCCATCACGTAGTTAGTAAGCAGAATTTGGGGCGGATCCCGGCGCAGATCTTCCCGGTCGCTTTCTGCAGTTTCCCCGGTGTACTTGGCAAAGCGCAGCGGAAAAGGGCGATGGTAGGC